>NZ_JAVFVX010000085.1:0-3376 GCF_033441795.1 Streptomyces sp. ADMS
CTCGGGGCCGCTGGACTGCACTCCGCGACCTGCGGCGACGCGGCCGTGCTCGGTGTGCTCCGGGCGGCTGTTCCTGCGGGTCCAGCGAATTGCGCAGCAGAGTCGACGATCCGGTCCTGTCGGTCGCGTGCGCGGACGGACCCGCACCCGAGACATTCCGGGCACTTACCAGGGAAAAAAGCTACCGCTTAGTATGTGCCTGTTGTAGGGTTCACGCATGCCAGAAGCAGATTCCGTTCAGGCCGCGCGAGCCACCATCGGCGACAGTGAGTTCGACCGGGACACCGCCGTCACCCGGCGTGCGCCCGGTGTCTACGACGCCGACCTCTCCGCCGGCTGGACCATCATCAACGCTGTCAACGGCGGCTATCTGCTGGCCGTGCTGGGCCGCGCCCTCGCGGACGCCCTCCCGCACGGCGACCCGTTCAGTGTCTCCGCGCACTATCTCACCGCGTCCAGCCCGGGTCCGGCCGTCGTCCGTACGGACGTGGTCCGCACCGGACGCTCGCTGTCGACCGGTACGGCCTCGCTCTTCCAGTTCGACGACGAGGGCCAGGAGGTCGAACGGATACGCGTCCTCGCCTCCTACGGTGACCTGGACGCCCTCCCGGACGATGTCCGGACGACCGCCGAACCGCCCGCGATGCCGCCCATGGACCAGTGTTTCGGCCCCCAGGACGCGCCCGCCCCGGTCTCCGGCAGCTCCGCCATCGCCGACCGGCTGATGCTCAAGCTCGACCCGTCCACCCTCGGCTGGGCGCTCGGCGCGCCTTCCGGCAAGGGGGAGATGCGGTCCTGGTTCGGGCTCGCCGACGGTCGCGACGCCGACTCGCTCTCGTTGCTCCTCGCCGTCGACGCGCTGCCCCCGACCGCGTTCGAGATCGGCCTGTCCGGCTGGGTCCCGACGGTCGAGCTGACCGTGCATGTCCGCTGCCGACCGGCGCCGGGCCCGCTGCGGGTCTCGATCACGACCCGCAACCTGGCCGGCGGCTTCCTGGAGGAGGACGCCGAGGTCTGGGACAGTGCGGACCGACTCGTCGCCCAGTCGCGGCAGCTGGCGAGCGTGCGGCTCGGGTGACGCCCCCGAGGCGGCTTCTGTCACGGACATGTACCAGCGGGTAGTTTGATCTTCGGAAAGAAACCCCAGGTCGGAGGCGTTGCTGTAGCCGTGCTTTGCCTTACGCACAGGCAGGGCACAGAGCGGGCTCAAGAAAGCACAAGGTGTCGTTGATTCGATGCCCGCCTCGAAGCTCCCTCATCTTTCCTGGAGTTGTTTCTCATGAAGCGTGTGCGTCTCGTCCCCGCCGTGGCCCTGCTGGCGCTGTCCCCGCTGGTGCTCACCGCCTGCGGTTCGGGTGACTCGTCGTCCTCCACCACCGGCAACTCCGGTACCTCCGGGCAGAGTTGCCAGGCACCCTCGGGCATGCCGTCCGGTGCCCCCTCGGGTGCGCCCAGCGGTGCCCCGTCGGGTGCCCCGACCGACGGTGTCTCAGGGGCTCCATCGGGTGTGCCGACGGTGCGGCTCCCTCCGGCGCGCCCTCGGGCATGCCGTCCGGCGGCCCCGGCGGTCCCGGCGGCGGCCAGGGTGGCGGTGGCTGCGGTGGCCCCGGCGGTGGTCAGGGCGGACAGGGACAGCAGGCTCAACAGCAGGGCTGACAGCGGCGGGGCCCAGGGGCCTCGCGGGTACGGCATGGGCGGCGCGCTCGACGGACGGGCGCGCCGCCCACGTATGTTCCGGAGGTGTTCCGCCGGTCAGGCCAGCCAGTGGCGGCGGCCGATGGCGATCAGGCGCATCCGGCGGGTGGCCAGGTGGGCCACCAGTTCGCGCTGCGCCGCCGGTGCGTCCAGCGTCTCCAGGAACTGGGAGCCCGTCATCAGCATCTGGTCGACGTACAGGCCCGCGAGCATCAGCAGGTCCTCCTCGGTCCAGCCCTCGGACTCGGGCTGTTCGGCCAGCGCGTCCCGCACCTCCTCGGCGAACCGGGCCAGTTGGTCCCGGATGGCCTCGCGGACCGGCTGCACCCCGCCGTGCCGCTCGCGCGCGATGAAGCGGACGTGCGCGGGCTGCGCCTGGACGTGACCGGCGATCAGGTCGACCGCGCGGACTATGCGCTCCTCGCTGTCGCCTGCCCCGGACACCGTCGTACCGATCATCGGGTGGAGGCTGCCGAGCGCCTCCTCGACGAGGGCGACCCCGAGGTCGGCCGTGGAGTGGAAGTGGCGGTAGAAGGCGGTCGGGGCGACGCCTGCGGCACGGGTGACCTCGCGCAGACCGAGGCTGCTCAGGCTCTGGTCCTCCAGCAGGCCGAGCGCCGCGTCCAGGAGCGCCTGCCGGGTCTTCTGCTTCTGGACCTGCCGGATGCCGAGAGTGTGACTCATGCCATGCAGTTAACAACTGTTCTCTGTAATTGAAAAGCCGGGAGACCCGCTAGACTCAGGGGTCAGTGAACAAGTGTTACTACAAGCGTTCACTGAACTGTAACGGAAGGGATTCTCATCCATGTTCTTCCTTGTAGCCGTCCTCCTGCTGCTGGGCATGGTGCTGGGCGCCGTCGCCCACCTCCCGGTCTCGTCCAGTGTCCTGGCCGCCGTCGGCATCGCCGTCTGGCTCGGCATCTTCGCGCTCCGTGAGCGCCACGCCCGTCGGAGCTGATCACCATGCAACTCACCGCATCGGCCACCGGCCGCGACGAGCGCACCGGCACCGGTCCCCGTGACGCCGACGGCATGGCTGTCGCGTCCTTCGTCCTCGGGCTGCTGGGCCTGCTGGTCCTCAACATCTTCCTCGGCCCCGTCGCCATCACGCTGGCCGCAGTTTCCCTCTGGCGCGGCACGCAGAGGCGCGGCCGGGCACTGCTGGGCCTCGGTCTCGGCGTGGCCGACCTGGTCGTACTGGTCACCCTCATGCAGCTGGACAACACCGTCTCGTGGAGCTTCTGACGCCCGCGCCGGAAACCCGTGTCCGACCGGTCAGGCGTGCCGGAAGCGGTACAGCGCGGCCTTGGCCCGGTCGCCGCAGCGCGTCATGCCGCACCAGCGCGGGGAGCCCCCGCGCGCACGGGCGGCGATGAAGCCGGTCGCGACCGTGCCGCGACCCGGACCCCACCACCGGCGCTCCGACGTGCGCGCGGCCCCGGCGGCCGGGACCGTCGCCGAGGCGACGGCGGCCCTCGTGCCCGACGCGGTCGTGGCGGTGTCCGGTGGTGACCATTGCACGGTCATCTCGGACGGTGGAGTGCGCCCGGGTCGGCGAGCTTGGCACGGGTGCCGGGTGCCGGGTGCCGGGTGCCGGGTGCCGGGTGGTCGGGGGGGCCGAGGCCTGTCGGTGATCTTTGGATGCGCTCCGTCGGTTGCGTGGTCGTGGTGGTGTCCGGTG
>NZ_JAVFVX010000085.1:3476-24650 GCF_033441795.1 Streptomyces sp. ADMS
CCCGGGGCGCTGAGCCCGGTATGGGTGCCGGGTGGTGGTGGTCGGGGGGCCGAGGCTCGCCGGTGTACTCCAGGAGCGCTCCGTCGGTCGCGCGGTCCACGTGCTGGGCGGGCGGCCGGCCTCCCGCACCCCGCCCAACCCGCATGCGCCCCCGACCCCGTAACCGGGGCGCCGTAGAATCACGGCACCATGGCATACCTCGATCACGCCGCGACCACCCCGATGCTTCCGGAGGCGGTCGAGGCCATGACCGCGCAGTTGGGCCTCGTCGGCAACGCCTCCTCACTCCACGCGGCCGGCCGGAGAGCCAGGCGCACGGTCGAGGAGGCTCGCGAGACACTCGCCGAGTCGCTCGGTGCCCGGCCCAGCGAGGTCGTGTTCACCGCCGGTGGCACCGAGGCCGACAACCTCGCCGTCAAGGGGCTCTACTGGTCCCGGCGGGATGCCGATCCGGCCAGGGTCCGTGTCCTGGCCAGCCCCGTCGAGCACCACGCCGTTCTCGACGCCGTGCACTGGCTCGGCGAGCACGAGGGCGCGGTCGTCGAGTACCTGCCGGTCGACCCGTACGGCCGGGTCCACCCCGACGCCCTGCGCGAGGCCATCGCCCGCAACCCCGACGACGTGGCCCTGGCCACCGTGATGTGGGCCAACAACGAGATCGGCACGATCATGCCGGTCCGTGAACTCGCCGCGGTGGCGCGCGAGTTCGGCGTTCCGCTGCACGCCGACGCCGTACAGGCCTTCGGCCAGGTGCCCGTCTCCTTCGCCGACTCCGGGCTCGCCGCGATGACCGTCTCCGGGCACAAGGTCGGCGGCCCGTACGGCATCGGCGCGCTGCTGCTGGGCCGCGAGTACAGCCCCGTACCCGTGCTGCACGGCGGCGGCCAGGAGCGGCATGTGCGGTCCGGCACCCTCGATGTGCCGGCCGTCGCCTCCTTCGCGGTCGCCGGACGCCTCGCCGCCGAACAGTGCGGCTGGTTCGCCCGCGAGATCGGCGCCCTGCGCGACGCCCTGGTCACGGCCGTCCGTACGGCGGTTCCGGACGCGATCCTCGGCGGTGACCCGGTGGACCGCCTTCCGGCCAACGCCCACTTCGTCTTCCCGGGCTGCGAGGGCGACTCCCTGCTCCTGCTCCTCGACGCCCAGGGCATCGAGTGCTCCACCGGCTCCGCCTGCACCGCCGGGGTGGCCCAGCCCAGCCATGTCCTCCTCGCCGTCGGCACCGATCCGGACCTGGCCCGCGGCACCCTGCGCTTCTCCCTCGGCCACACCTCCACGGAGGCGGACGTGGAGGCGGTGGCCAAGGTCATCGCCCCGGTGGTGGAGCGGGCGCGCGCGGCGGGACTGGCGTAGCGGTCCCTGGGCGCCGAGTGCCGGGGCTCAGCTGTCCATCACCATGAGGGCCGCCATCATGCCCTCGTCCTCGTGCTGCAGCAGATGGCAGTGGAGCATGTACATGTACGTGTCGTCGGTGAAGTCGGTGAACTTCATCGCGATCTTGATGGAGCCGCCGCCGACCACCTCGTAGGTGTCGAACCAGCCCAGGTCGGTGCCGGTGACTTCCTCGCCGTTGATCTCGATCAGCTGGAACGGCACGTCGTGCAGATGGAAGGAGTGTTCCAGCTGTGTGGCGTTGCTGATCGTCCACACCTCCTCGGCGTCGAGCGTGGTCATGATCGTCGCCATCGCGTCCATGGTGGTGCCCACCGAGCCGTTGATCGTCATCAGTTGCCCGCTCTGACCGAGGGTGATCGTGCGGGCGGCGAAGCCGGTCGTGTCGTACCGGGTGATCGTGTTGAGCGTGCTCGGCAGGTCGTCCGGGGTGTCCGAGGCCTCCGGTGTGACGGTCAGGAAGTCGTACGTGCCGCTGCCGCCCCGGATCCAGCCCGTGGTGACGACGGTCTGGAGCGTGACCGCGTCCTCCAGGTCGAGGACGAACTCGGCGCGGGCGCCCGCCACCAGCCGGATGGAGGTCACCTCGGCGGCCTCGGCGAGGTAGCCCTGGTCGGTGGCGATCTGGGTGAGGGTGCCGCCGTCGCCGCGCTGGACGGTCAGGATGTCGGCGGGGGAGGCGTTCAGGACGCGGAAGCGGGTGCGCTTCCTGGTGGCGGTGAAGCCGAGGGTGGTCGCGTCGACGTTGGTGCCGTTGCACAGGACCGGGTAGCTGAGGCCGGAACTGAGATAGCCGGTGACGTTGTACTTGATGTCGCCGCTGGTGTCGGCCGCCAGGCACTGCAGGATCAGCGGGATGTCGTCGACGCCGTACTCGCTCGGCAGCGCGGCCGAGGCGTCCGAGTCGTCCTCGACGATGATCAGCCCGGCCAGGCCGTGGACGACCTGCTCGGCTGTGGTGCCCAGGGCGTGCGGGTGGTACCAGAGGGTCTTGGCCTCGTCCTTGATCTCGAAGGTGGGCGACCAGGTCTCGCCGTCGGCGAAGGCGTTCTGCGGGCCGCCGTCCATCTTGGCGGGGATGTGGGCGCCGTGGAAGTGGACGCTGGTGTCCTCGCCCAGGCTGTTGGTGATGTCCAGCAGGACGGTACTGCCGTTGGTCCACTTCATGGTCGGGCCGAGGAACGACCCGTTGTAGCCCGCCGTCGTGCTGGTGACGCCGCTGATCACCTCGCTCGTTCCGGTCTGCGCGGTCAGCGTGAAGGTGGTGGTGCCGTCGGAGGTGGTGCCCTCCAGCAGGTCCGGGATGTTCAGGGCGGTGTCGGCCGCGGCGGCCTTGAAGGCGTTGCCGTCGGTCAGCAGGGCGAAGGTCGCTCCCGCCGCCCCGACGGCCGCCAGCCCTGCCCCGGCCATTCCACCGAGGAACTTCCGTCGGTGCAGGCCGCGCTTGCTCGTTGTGTGGGTCATGGCAGCGGAGCCTTGGGCCAAGGCCTGTGTGAGGACTGGGGCGATTTTAGGAAGCCCGCCAAGAACCTGTGGAAACCGGAATCCTCGCTCCGATCCTCAATTCCATGAGGACGCGGGCGAGTTGGCGTCCCGCAGGTCAGAAACGGGGGCGGGACACTTCGGGCGGCCGGCGCTCATCAGCTGCTCACGATCTCAGCGGCTGTGACATGCGTCACGATGATCTTCACGTGGTGGCTTTGGAAGCCTCCTCGACCAGCCGCAGATACTTCTTCCAGTCCCACCCCGTCCCCGGATCGGTGTGGTCCGTGCCCGGCACCTCCACGTGCCCGATGATGTGCTCCCGGTCGACGGGTATCCCGTACCGCGCGCAGACCCTGGCCGTCAGCCGCGCCGAGGCGGCGTACATCGCGTCCGTGAAGTCCTCGGGCTTGTCCACGAAGCCCTCGTGCTCGATGCCGACGCTCCGCTCGTTGAACTCCCGGTTGCCCGCGTGGAACGCCACGTCCAGCTCGCGGATCATCTGCGTGATGTGCCCGTCCTTGCGGACGACGTAGTGCGCCGCCGCTCCGTGCGCCGGGTTCTGGAAGACCTTCACCGCGCTGTCGAAGCTGCCCTGCGTGACATGGATGATCACCCGGTCCACGTCGTAGTCGTCGGGCCGGTCCGCCATCCGCCAGTTCGCCGACGAGGCCGCCACCCAGCGCGCCCCCGCGTAGTCGACCTCCCCCTCCTTGCGCGGCTTCGCCACTCCGGGCACCCGCCACCACAGCCGCCCCAGCTCGTCGCGCGCGAGCACGCCCGTGGCGACGGCGGCCACCGCCCCGCCGATGAGCAGGGCGCGCCGCCCGATGCGCCGGTCGCCGTCCTTCGGAGCCCCCCGGTGGCCCGCGCTCCGCAGCTGCCGGGGGACGTCCTGCGAAAGGCCGCGGTCGGTCTCCCGACGAGCCTGTGTTTCCTCCATGTGATCGCAACGGATACTCGCGCGCCCCGGTTCCCGGCGCCCCGTACCCTTGAGGGGTTATGACTCACACCTCGCAGCAGCCCCTCCGCGTACTGGCCGCCATGTCCGGCGGCGTGGACTCCGCCGTAGCCGCCGCCCGCGCGGCGGAAGCCGGCCATGACGTGACAGGCGTCCACCTCGCCCTGTCGGCGAACCCGCAGTCGTTCCGCACGGGCGCGCGTGGCTGTTGCACCATCGAGGACTCCCGCGACGCCCGCCGCGCGGCAGACGTCATCGGCATCCCCTTCTACGTGTGGGACCTCGCCGAGCGCTTCCGCGAGGACGTGGTGGACGACTTCGTCGCCGAGTACGAGGCGGGGCGCACCCCGAACCCGTGTCTGCGCTGCAACGAGAAGATCAAGTTCGCCGCGCTCCTCGACAAGGCCCTCGCCCTGGGCTTCGACGCGGTCTGCACGGGGCACTACGCGCAGGTGCTCGTTCGTGAGGACGGCACCCGCGAGCTGCACCGCGCCTCCGACATGGCCAAGGACCAGTCGTACGTCCTCGGGGTGCTCGACGACCGTCAGCTCGCCCACGCTGTGTTCCCCCTCGGCGACACCCTCACCACCAAGGACGAGATCCGCGCGGAGGCCGAGCGGCGCGGCCTCGCGGTCGCCAGAAAGCCCGACTCGCACGACATCTGCTTCATCGCCGACGGCGACACCCAGGGCTTCCTGGCGAACCGCCTGGGCCGCGCCGAGGGCGACATCGTCGACGAGTCCGGCGCGAAGATCGGCTCGCACGAGGGCGCGTACGGCTTCACCATCGGCCAGCGCAAGGGCCTCCGCATCGGCACCCCGGCCGCCGACGGCAAGCCGCGCTACGTCCTCGACATCTCCCCGGTCGACAACAGGGTGACGGTCGGCCCGGCCGCCGCCCTCGACGTCGACGCCCTCACCGCGATCAGGCCCCGCTGGTGCGGAGCGGCCCCCACCGGCCCCGGCACCTACACCGCCCAGCTGCGCGCCCACGGCGGCGAGACCGAGGTGACCGCCGAACTGCTCGACGGCACCCTGGAGGTCAGGTTCACCGAGCCCGTACGCGGGGTGGCGCCGGGCCAGGCGATCGTCCTGTACGACGGCACACGCGTCGTCGGCTCGGCGACGATCGCCACGACGACGCGGGCCGCGGCGGGCGTGGCCTGAGCCGTCGTACGACGTCGGCTCGCCGTGCTCATCCCCAGTGCAGGAGATGGGACAGCGTCACCCCGTGCGTGGCGAACCCGATCGACACACGGTCGCGGTCGGCCGTCGTGAAGCCGTGGTGGAAGCTGCTGCGGTCCGCGCCGAGGTAGACGTAGTGCACCCGGCCGGGGTGCAGCAGCGACGCGTTCGCGAAGAGCCCGGCCGTCATGTCCCGCAGCCCGTAGTGCAGCGCCTTCACCCCGGTGGTGAACGGCCCCTGCCAGGCCTGCTCCCCGTCCCGCTCGATCGTGACCTGCCCGGTCACCTGCTGCGGCGGGGTGCCCAGGAAGAGGTACGGGGCCACGCCCGCGTCGCACAGCTTCGCGTACGAGAGATGTCCCGCGTGCCTCTTGAACCGGCCGATGTCGGTGAGGTCGTTGCCGAAGGTGTACCCGGCGTACTTCGGGGCGCCGTGCGCGTCACCGACGTACACGAGGACGACCTCGGCCTCCTCGGTCACCGCGACCGCGTCCTGTGGCACCCGCAGCGGTTCGCCGGAGACCTTCAGGACGTCGCCCAGCCCCTTGAAGAACCAGTTGGGCCGGGTCGGCGCACCGGAGTCCGCCTTCACGTTGTGGGTGGCCATGAACCCGCTGACCAGCGCGTCCCCGACCGAGTCGGGCAGCAGCGGAGGCCGGAAGCGTACGTCCGTCACGGCCGCGGTCACCGGCTCGCGGCCCTCGGTCAGTGAGGCCAGCAGGGCCGCGGTGTCGCCGTCGGCCGCCAGGACCGCGGCGCGCGGGTCGGTGCCGGCGAGGGGATAGAGGGTGAGGACGGTGTTCTCGGGGTCGCCGTGCCCGATGTACCGCTCACCTTTGTACGCGCATTCGAACAGGACCGTCATCGGGTGCTCTCCTCCAGTTGCGGTGCCAGGGCGGGGACGGCGGGCGGCTGCCATCCGTGGTCGGCCCAGGTCAGGGCCGTCCAGCGGTCCGCCTCTTCCGTCAGGACCAGACCGAATCCGGGGCCCTCGACGGGGACGACGGTGTTGGTACGGCGGTCCACCAGCGGGCGCGGGGACACGATCGCGTCGGTCTCGGCGAAGAAGCGGTCGGACTGGCCTCCTTCGACGGTCAGGGCGTCCGGGCTGCGCAGCGCCAGGGCCCGGCTCGCGTTGATCAGCGGACCGGTCTCGGCGACCTGGACGCCGATCTGGAAGCCCAGACCCTCGGCCCGGGCGTACTCGATCAGGCGGGCCGAGGCGAGCAGCCCGCCGTTCTTGGACACCCGCACGTTCACCGCGTCGCACGCCTCGGCGGCCACCGCCTGCCTCGCGTCCGCCGCCGTGCAGACCGACTCGTCGAGCAGGACGCGGACGCCGGTCGCGCGGCGCAGGGCGCGCAGATCGGCCCAGGAGCGGCGCGGCAGCGGTTCCTCGACGAGGTCCACGCCGGCCGCCCGCAGCCGGCGTGCGTACGGCACGGAAGTCTCCGGCGTCCAGCTCATGTTGGCGTCCACCATCACCGGCACGTCCGCGTCGAGCCGGTGCCTGATGGCCGCCACCGTGCGGACGTCCCGCTCGATGTCGTCGGACGCCTTCACCTTCACGAAGTGGAAGGGCCCGCGCGTGTCGAGGAACTCCTCGACGCCGATGCTCAGATCCAGCACCTGGGAGACGGGGACGTAGGCGAGTCCGGGGCGGCCGGGGGCCACCAACTCACCTATGGGAATGGACAACTGACGGCACAGCAGATCCAGTACGGCTGTCTCCAGCAGGCACACCAGATTGGTGCCGGGGGCCGTCCCCAGGGTGTGGGCGAAGAGCTCGGGGAACGTCGACTCGAAGCCGCCGGCGCGGAGTTGGGCGGCGAGGTCAATGGGTGGTGTCGTGCGCAGGCGCCCGAACAGCGCGTGCAGCGGGACGCGTTGGAGCGCCTCCGTCACGCTGCCGGTCGTCTCGCCGGTGACGTACGAGCGGGGCGCGCACTCCCCGATGCCGGACGCGTCGTCGACGGTCAGGCGCAGTACCAGGCTGTCGCTGGTGCGGCGGCGGGCCGCCGGGTGGTCGAAGCCGATGCGCATCGGCAGCGCCACCCGGTACAGCCGCGCCTCAGACGCCACGGTCCAGCCCCTGGAGGAGGGTGTGCGTGGAGGTCCAGTCGACCAGGCTGCGGCTGACGTCCGTGTAGAAGAGGTAATGCCGGTCGGTGGGGAACTGGACGACCAGACCGCCGTCGGAGAACAGCTCCTGGAAGACCCCACGGGTCGCGTCGAGGTCGACGATCGGGTCGGTCAGACCGGACACGAACGCGGCCGGTACGTCGGGGAGTTGGGGCCGGGCCGGGTCCAGGTAGAGCTGTTCGAGGGCCAGCAGCACCGCTCGTGAGCGCCGGGTGAGGGTGCGGGCGGCCAGATCGTCGTTGTCCATGAACTCCTGGTAGCGGGGATCGTCCGTGAAGTCCGCCGGCTTCAGCCCCGCGTCCCACGGCTCCGCGCTCGTCTCCGCTGCCAGTGCCGCCCGCTCCTCGCCGCCGAGCACCGCGTGCAGCCGGCCCAGCCAGGTCGAGCAGAAGACGGTGGCCTCGTAGCGGACGGCGAAGTCGGGGTGGTGCAGGAGGGCAGCCAGGAACGAGCCGCCGAGGCAGTGCCCGAACAGGGTCAACGGGACGTCTTTGCCGATCAGTTCACGGGTGTGGGCGATCGCGGCGACATAGTCCGCGACGATCGTGCCGACGTCCGGCACGTCCTGGCGTTCGCCGCCGCTGATGCCGCTGCCGCGCCGGTCGAGCACGAAGAAGGCGATGTCGTTGTCGGCGAACTGCGGCCCCACCTCCCACAGCCAGCCCGCGTGGGACTGCAGCCCGTGGAAGTAGAAGACCGCGCCCTTGGTCTCCCCGCGCGGGCGCCACAGATGCAGCGCGAGGTCGATGCCGTCGACGGAGAGCGTGATGATCTCGCGGCGTACGTTCTGCGGCGGTCTCTTGGTCTCGATCACCGGGGTACTCCCGCCCCGCCGACCAGGTCGGCGACGAAATCGGTGTCCTTCTGGAAGGGGCTGTACTTGTACTGGGTGGCGTTGCCGCGCTGGCGCCGGGACTCGGTGTACGCGGCGATGGTGTCGTGGCCGACGGTGCGGAACTCCAGCGGGCCGAGTCGTCCGCTGGTCCGCTTGCTCGCGTACTCGATGTTGATGGTGGCGAGCGCGCGGTCCACCGCGTCGGACAGCCGGTGGTCCGACTCGGCGCCGGGAAAAGGGACTTCGCCGACCACGATGTAGTGCGGGGGCTCTCCCCAGCGGGGCCCGCAGAGATAGAGGCCGCCCTCTAGGCCGTAAGCGGCCAGCGCCTGTTCTATCGCCTGGGTCACCTGCGCCTCGGTGATCTTCTCGCCGGTGAAGGAGTGGAAGACGCCGTCGCGGTGCACGAAGTGGATCCACGGGACGCCGCCGGTGATCCGCTCCACGCGGTAGATGTCGCCGCTCCACAGCCGGTAGAGGCCGTTGGCCTGCGTCATGATCAGGTGGTAGTCGCGGCCCGCCTCGACCTCGTCGAACAGCAGCGTGTCGACCCGCTCGCCCGCGTCCAGCAGCTTCCCCAGCTCGACCTCCGCCGGTACGAACTCGAAGAACGCCTGGTTGACCGCGAGCGGCTGGCTGTCGAGCGAGTGGTCGACCGGGAGCGTGGTGACCCCCTCCGTGCCGCAGCTCATGAACGGCATCGCGCGCACTCCGGGCAGCACCGCGTCCAGCTTCGACCGGTAGAGCCCGGCGGAGGAGGACAGCCAGCAGCTGTAGGAACCGAGCGATGGCCACACGTCCTTGAGGGTGAACTCGCCCCGGTCCAGGACTGACTGGAGGTGCGCGGCGGCTTCGGGGTCGGGATCGCCGTACCGCCGCCCCTCCACGGTGCCGGCGGCCAGGTCGCGCACCAGGTCGGGGCCGTGTTCGGCGATCAGGTCACGCAGCGAGATGAGGGTGCTCGGGTTGATCGCCGACACGAACTCCAGCCGCCGGCCCACGAAATGGCGGATGCGGTGGTACATCCGGCCCGTGTGCGAGGTGGGCGCCTCCACACCGAACCAGGGGGCCGCCGACCAGGGCGGGTTCCAGTCCCGGCTGTTGATCCGCGGGTGCCGGTTGCTGATCGCCTGGTACTGGACGCCGTACAGGAAGTCGCCGACGTTCTCGTGGACCGTCTGGGTGTCCAGGGTGGCGTACGGATCGTCGAGAAGCGCCGGGTGGAGGTCCAGGTACGTTCCCCACATGGCCTGCATCGCCGGGACCCGGTACGTCAGCAGCCAGTGCAGGGTGTACGGGACGCGCTTCGGCGCCCCGGTCGTGCCGCTCGTCTTCAGCCAGCGCAGGACCGGGCTGCAGGACAGGACGCCGCCCTTGGTCCGGGTCTCGCGGTCGATCTCGGCCGCGAAGTCGTCGTAGCGCCGGACGGGGAGGGTGTCCCGGAAACTCTTGTCGTCGGGGCCGACCGTGTCGTAGCCGCGCTCCTTCCAGTGCAGGGAGTCCCGGCACAGTTCGACGACGTCCGCGAGGACCCGTCTCTGGGTGGCCGCCGGATCCCCGAGGTCGGCCAGCAGCGCCGCGCGGGCCCGTCGGCACTCCTCCTGGAATGGGACGCGACGCGTGTTCCAGTGCTCTTGCCAGTACGAACCGCCCACGGCTTCAGCTTCTCCCTCGGCTTGTTGGCTCGATTCGGGCGGCGTCGTCGCCGGGTTCTCCGGGACGACACCGTCGGATGTGAACGCTGTTCGGGTGCCGGTTACCGCCCCCGCTGCGCGACCGCCCGGTCGGCCGCCTCCTGCGGGCGGGCGGCGGCACCGTTGATCCGCGGGGCCACCTGGCGGGCCAGCAGGCCCAGACTGCGGTCGGTGTTCTCGTACGAGGTCCAGTCGGAGACGTACACGAGAAGCGTGCCGAAGCCGCCGGTCGCCTCCTCCAGACACCGGATCTGGGCCACCACGTCGTCGACCGAACCGACCAGCGCGCCGCCCGCCGCCACCCGGTCCTCCAGCGCCCGGTGACGATCGGCGCCGGGTGCGAGAACGGCACGGCCGGATACGCGGCCGAAGTACTCGAAGAGCCAGCGGTCGTAGCCCTCGCGGACCTCGGCGAAGGCCTGGGCGCGGGTCTCGGCGACATGCACCGGCATGGCGATGCGCCAGTCCTCCCGGCGCACGGTCCGCCCGTACTCGTCGGCCGCCTCCTCGGCGTGCTTCC
Organism: Streptomyces sp. ADMS; assembly: GCF_033441795.1. Taxonomy (NCBI): domain Bacteria; kingdom Bacillati; phylum Actinomycetota; class Actinomycetes; order Kitasatosporales; family Streptomycetaceae; genus Streptomyces; species Streptomyces sp. ADMS. The sequence goes on from NZ_JAVFVX010000085.1 coordinate 13,687, forward strand.
ACTGCCCGGCCAGGCCCAGTTGCTCCGAGGCGCCCTTCGCCGGCAGTCCGAAGGGCAGCGCGAAGGAGGTCATGCTCAGCCCGTACCGGCCGATCAGCCGGGGACCGGTCACCGAGGTGCCGGAGGTGGCCAGCGCCACCTCGATGGGGTCGGGGCCGAAGCGGGGCAACTGGAGCTTTGCGTCGACGAGTTGGTACCAGTCGGTCCGCTGCGTGACCCGCTCCTCGCCGTTGACGAGTTCGAGCAGGGCCGGCAGCGCCTCGGCCAGCCGCTCGCGCTGCCGCGCGCCGTCCAGACCGAAGATCGTCGCGTCGAACGGCACGCCCGGACCCACGCCCAGGATGTAGCGGCCCCGGGTGAGGTGGTGCAGATGTACGGCCCTGCTGGCCACGTGGAAGGGGTGGTGCCCGGAGAGCGGCACCACGCCGTGGGCGAGCCTGATCTGGCGGGTCCGCTGACTGGCGGCGGCGATCAGGGTCTCCGGGGCGCCGACCAGCCCCCAGCCCAGCGTGTGGTGCTCGCCGAACCAGGCCTCGTCGAAGTTGAGCCGGTCGGCGAGCTCCACCAGGTCGAGGTCGCGGTGGATCGCCAGATGCGGATCCTGGCCTGTCTCGTGAACGGGCGAAAGGAACAGACCCATGCGGCTGTGCACTGCGAATCCTCCCCCTGGGACTGAGTACCGTTACAAGCGAACCGACTGTGCGTCAGTTCACTTGGTAGACCGTGTCCTTGAGCTCCCGCGCCCGCTCGTAGTCGGCGGCCAGCTGGGCGTCGTCCGGCGAGGTCAGACAGATCCGCAGCGCGGCCGTCATCAGGTCGGCCGTGGGCCGGATACGGGTTCCGGGCCGGTACCTGACGCCGGTCACGACGGTGCTGGGCAGTGCTTCGATCGCCGCCACGGCCTCCTGGTCCACGGCGCTCACGACGCCGTCCAGGGCGGTGGGCGCGTTGTACGTGTAGCCGGACTGGAGCTTGCGGTACACCCCGCCGCCGTAGCGCCGGACGAACTCCTCCGGACGGAGGTACGCCAGCGCCGACAGCTGTGCCTGGTTGTGGCCCAGGCACAGGTCGTGGAAGGCCGGGTTCAGGTTGCCGTTGAGGCGGGTGGCGATCTCCACCAGCACCGGGCCCTCGTCCGTGACGATGACCTCCGCGTGCGTCGGCCCCCAGCGCACGTCGAGCGCCGCGAGGACCTCGGTGACATAGGCGATCAGGGCCGGCACCGGGTCGGCGTCCGGGGCCACGAGGATGTCCCGGTTGTAGATGTTCCGGCCGGTCGGCAGCAGCGTCTTCTCGTACTCCCAGACCCCGCACACGTACTGCCGGCCGTCCGCACTGACCGTGTCGACGATGTACTCGGTGCCCTTCAGATACGACTGGACCAGCGCCTCCGTGGTCGCGGCGTCGAACAGGGTCCCGCCGGCCAGGATCGTCCCGGCGGCGCTCCGCACCTCACCGGCGTCCCGGCACACGAACACCGAGTCCGACCCCGCGGAGTCCAGCGGCTTCACCACCACCGGCCAACTGCCGAAGTCCTCGGCCCACTTGACGATCAGTGAGGGGTCGTCGCTCTTGAACTGGTCGGCGCAGCGCACCCCCGCGCGGCGCAGCGTCTCGATCATCTCGAACTTGTCCCGGCGGGCCGGCGTGAGCGCGGTGCCGTTGGACTTCACCCCGAGCACCTCACTGACCCGGTCGGCCGCCTCCACCGCGAACTCCTGCCCCGGCACCACTGCCACCGGGGAGAGCGCGCCCACCAGCTCGGCCTGCGCCGCCTCGTCCGGGCTCACGATGTTGTCCTCGTACGCCGTCAGGTCGGGCGCGAGCATCGTCGGCATCAGCTCCGCCGTGGTCTGCAGATGGACCACCCGGGCGCCGAGCGCGTTGAAAGCGGCGGGGTAGAAGTTGCCGGCCCCGTAGCCGTCGACCACAACAGCGGTGGGAACGGCTGGAGTTGCGGTATCGGGAGTGCTCATTACTGTCCTCCGGGTATGTCGCGGGGAGTGTCCGCGACAAAGCGTGCCAGCCTGGCGATGCCTTCCCGAATCGCTTCGGGAGCGAGGTTGCTGAAGCCGAGCCGGATCTCGCGGTCGCCGCCGCCTTCGAGGTAGAACATGCTCATCGGCGCCCAGCTGACCCCGAAGTCACGGGCGGAGCGCTCCATGGCGGCCAGGTCGGCGGTGAACGGCACACTCAGGGTGAGGAAGAAGCCGCCGCGCGGGGTGTTCCAGGTGACGCCGTGGTCGCCGCCGGCGGGGAACTCCTCGGCCAGCGCGGCCAGCACCGCGTCCAGCCGCTCCAGATAGACGGCCGCCAACTCCCTTGTCGCGGAGCGCAGATCGTAGCCCTGCTCGACCAGGAAGCCGCCGATCACGGCCTGCGAGAGGGTGGAGGAGCCGACGCTGTACATCGCCTTGGCCTTGGACAGGGTCTGGGCAAGCGTCCGCGTGGTGCCGTCGGCGTCGGTGACCTCCTGGTCGGCGACCAGATAGCCGAGCCGGGCGCCCGGGAACGCGGACTTGGCGAACGAGCCGAGGTACAGCACCCGGCCACGGGCATCCAGGGACTTCAGGGTGGGCATCGACTCGCCGTCCCGCGCGAACAGCCCGTAGGGGTTGTCCTCAAGGATCAGGAAGTCCTCCTCGGCGGCGACCTCCAGCAGGCGTTCCCGCGCCGCGAGCGGCAGCACCGATCCCGACGGGTTGGAGAAGTCCGGCACCAGATAGAGGGCTGCCGGCCGTCTGCCCTCGGCGCGTACCGCACGGGCGGCGGCGCGCACCGTCTCGGGGTCGAGGCCCTCGGGGCCTTCCAGGATGCCCCGTACGGGAACATCCAGCATCCGGGCGGCGCCGAGGATGCCGACATACGCCGGGGACACCGACAGCAGGACGTCGTCGGGGGAGGCGAACAGGCCGCGCAGGGCGACCAGGGCGGCCTCCTGGAAACCGTGCGTGATCATGATCGCCTCGGGCGGGACGTCGATGCCCTCGTCCTGCTTCAGCATCAGGGCGACCTCGTCCTGGATCAGGCCGTTGACGGGCCCGTACTGGAACATCAGCCGGGTGATGCGCTGTTCCGGGACACCCTTGTCGCGCAGGTGCTTGATATAGCGCTCGGTGTAGAAGGCGAGATTGGCCAGATCATGGTTTCCGTCGTAGGGCGCTCCCGAGGAGAATGAGAGCGCGTCAGGGAAGCGCAGGGCTGTCTCACTGAGGATGCGCATGGAGTCCATGCCCGGATCGGCAATTCCGGCGTGCAGCGAGTCGAGGGTGAAGGAAACCGGGGTGCCCGTCTCGGTGGTTTCGGTCATGACGGTCATGTCAGTGGGCTCCTTCAACGGCCGGAACTTCCGCTGACCGGTTTCCCGACGTGTTCAACGCGGCGATCCAGCTCCCTTTGCCCGGCGCCCATTCATGAATGCGCGTCCCGGCCACCACGCCACCCTTGACATAGGGTTCCTCGTCGAGAATCCGCTGTAGTTCCTCGCGGGAATCCACCTCGTACACGAGAAGTCCGGAGTTCTTGCCAACGAGTGGTCCGCCGAGCAGCAGGACACCGGTTTCGGCCAGCCGGTAGAGGTTCTCGGCATGCGCCGGATGCAGGCCCTGGCGGCCGGCCCGGTCGACGTTGTACTCGAATTCGACGACAAACTTCGCCACACCCAGCTCCTTGCAGTGAGAATCAGGCCAACGCGCGTAGCGCGGTGCGCGGGGAGGTCACGGATCCGCCCGCGAACAGGTCACATGTAGAGGCCGCCGTTGATGTCGATCACGGCTCCCGTGGAGTAGCCGGCACTCTCGGAACACAGGTGCAGCACACTGCCCACGGCCTCGGCCACCGTGCCGTAGCGCCCCATGGGCAGCCGCCCCAGGACGTCCTTCTTCGACTCCTCGGTACGCCGTTCGAAGGCACCGGCGACCCGGTCGGTGGCGATCGGACCATGGGCGACCACGTTCGCGACCACTCCCGTGCCGGCCAGTTCGTACGCCATCTGCTTGGTCATACCGATCACGGCGGCCTTGGCGCCGACGTACGCCGCGTTGTTGAAGTGGCTGTATGTACGCCCGCCGGCCGAGGCGAAGTTGACGATGCGGCCGTATCCGTCCTCGGCCATCCGGGGCGCGCAGACCTTGATCGCGATCCAGGTGCTGATCACGTTCTCCAGATGGGTCTGTTCGAAATGGCCGCGGTCGAGATCCGCGTAGCCGATGACCCGGGTGTCGCCGCCGACGCCGTTCACCAGGACGGACGGCGCATGGCGCTCGACGATCTCCGTCAACTGCCGTTCGGCGGCCGGGATGTCGGTGATGTCTCCGACGACCGCCTCGGTCTTCGTCACCCGGGCGAGTTCATCGGCGAGACGGGTGACCGACTCCTCGTTCCTGTCGAAGAGAACGAGTGAGTTGCCTTCCTTCGCGAGGCCTCTGGCCACCTCCGAGAGGATTCCCCCGGCGGCACCGATCAAGAGCGCGGTACGAGCAGTCACTTTGCTTTTCACCCAAACTTTTCTGAAGTCGGCGACCCTGACGAACAGGGCCCTGGTGAGGGAAGCTCGGTAGAACGCCACGCCAATCGGCCCGAATCGTCATCGGGCTGCAAGTGGCGAAGTGTGTGCTGGGTCGCAAACGATGTGTGCTGTGTCGCAAGTACGGATCGCGGTGTCGCTCCGACGCACGCAACAAACTGGCACAGAAGGGTGGCCGCCCCCTCGGCACCTCCCAGACGATCACATCTGTCTTCGGTCGTTGTCAACGAGTTCCGGAAATTCCTTCACATGCTTGCCGCGACACACGGATACCGGAGACCCTTGCGCTCGGACCGCACCCACCGGGTAGTGTCCGTCGGTCGTCCGAGCACTTCGGAAGTATGCTGCACCGCTCGGTCAAGTACTGTGAACAGTCGATGAAATGGCGCCCGGAACCAGGGGAACGAGCCTGTTCCGGCGCCATCCTCAAGGGGTGGACTTCGGCCATCCCGAAGAGGAAGAAGCGGAACGGGGGCAAGAGTGAACAATCTTCTGGCGGGGGTTTTCCAGCCAAGATGGCGCGGAATTGCGCCTTTCTGCTGGGGTGCACCAGATCCGCCGGCCGACCCGGTCGGACGACGGGCTGCGCCGCGGCCGAACCCGCCGCGCCGGTAGGTTCCCGGGAGCCCCGACCTGCTTCCGCACTGCCGAGAGCCCTCTTTCCGCTTTCACCGACCCCACCGGACGAACGGATCATGCGACCCGACTCCCCATGGCGGACAGCCGACTTCCGCACTCTGTTCACCGCATCCGCGCTCAGTCAGCTGGGCAGCAACGTCAGTTACGTCGCCGTACCCCTGGTCGCCGTGGCCGCGCTGGACGCCGGACCCGGCCAGGTCGGCGCCCTCGCCACCCTGAGCACGATCGCCTTCCTGGTCATCGGCCTGCCGGCCGGCGCCTGGGTGGACCGGCTCAGTCATCGCCGGGTGCTCATCGCCGCCGACCTGTGCCGCGCTCTGCTCTACGCCTCCGTGCCTGTGGCCTGGTGGCTGGATGCGCTCACCCTGGGCCAGCTCTACGCGGTCGTCCTGCTCAGCGGTTGCGCGACGGTGTTCTTCGACGTGGGTTCACAGAGCGTGCTGCCGCAGCTGGTCGGCAAGGAAGCGCTCGTTCAGGCCAACGCCGACATCAACACGCTGATCGCGGCCGGCAACGTCCTGGGCCGCAGCGCGGGTGGCGGACTCGTCTCACTGCTCACCGCACCCGCGGCCGTGCTGGTCTCGGCCGGCACCTATCTGGCCTCCGGCCTCGGGCTCATCGCGATCCGGCGCACCCCGCCGGCCGGCGGGGTGAAGACCGGCGCGGGCAACCGGCTGCGCACCCAGATCGCCGAGGGCGTACGGCATGTCTTCGGCAACCGGGAACTGCGTGCGCTGGTGCTCACCGCGGCCCTCGCCAACCTCGGCTCGTCCGTCATCAACACCATGCTGCCGATCTGGTTCGTCCGCGAACTCGGCCTGCCCGGCGCTGCTCTGGGCCTGTTCTGGGGAGCCGGCGGGATCGGCCTGCTGATCGGTGCACGCAGCGCGCGGCCCATCGCCGCCCGGCTGGGATTCGGCCGTACGCTCGGACTGGCCGGGGTGTGTCTGGCCCCGGCGGGGCTGCTCGTGCCGCTGGTCGACCGGGGGCCGTGGCTGTTTCTCGCCGGCGCCGGATGGTGTTTGGCCATGTTCAAGGTGGGCATGGACAACGTGCTCGGAGTCAGTCTGCGGCAGCGGATGACGCCCGGCTCGTTGCTCGGCCGGATGAACGCGACGTTCCGGTTCCTGCTGACGGGCGCCCTGGCGGTCGGTGCCGCCATCTCCGGCGTGCTCGGCGAACTCGTCGGCGTCCAGGCCACGTTGTGGGTGGGCGGCGTGTTCGTATCGACGGCCTTCCTGCCTGTCTTCCTCTCGCCGGTCCGGGTCCGCAGGGTTCTGCCCGACCCTGTCCCCGAGCCGGAACCACCCCGTACCCAGGACGCGCCCGCTTCACCCGCGTGAATTCGCGCGCGCAAGTGCATTCCCAGGTCCGACCGTGGGGTGGCGTCGTGTTATTCGCCCGGCATTCGACCGGCTATCGACCAGTCATCCGATCGCTGATCGGTCGTGCTTCGTTCAGTTTTTCGACAAAAGGTTGACCCTGCGGGTGACCGCCTGTCAGGATCAATCACGCACCCAGTCACAGACCTTTCGTGTGCCGATATCCCGTGCCCGACCGGGCGAACGCATATCAGGCGCCTCAGATCCCTGACCTAGAGGAGTGCGATGGCAGCCATCGACAGTGGCTACCGGACCGAAGGCATTGCGGATTATTCGGATCCCCGCGAAACCATGCGCGCCCTGCCCCGGTTCACTCAGTACCCACTCACCCTTTTCACCGGAAAGGCGCTGCCCGGACAGAGCCCCATATCCTGGTGGACGCCAGGATTTCATCTCCTGACGGCTTACCTCTCCATGGCTCTCGGCGTCGCCGCCGGCTGCACCGGACTGCGTCTGGGCGGCGCCTGGCTCCTGCTGGTGCCGGCGGGCTGGGCCGTCACCCTGCACGGCATGCGCAACCTGCGCATGATGATCTACCACCAGTGCTCCCACCGGAACATGTACCGAAGACGACGCCTGGACACCGCGACAGGCCGGCTCACCTCAAGTGTCCTCATCATCCAGAACTTCGTCCGCTACAGCCGCGAGCACGTCAGCGACCACCACGCCGCCCACCACATGACCCTGCGGGACCCCACCGTCCAGGCCTTCCTGGTCAGTCTCGACCTGCACCCCGGGATGACCCGCCGGCAGATGTGGCGGCGCGTCCTCGGCAAGCTGGTGTCGCCCTGGTTCCACCTGAACTTCCTGGTGGCGCGGGCCCGTTCGTTCTGGCACGGTTCGGCGCGGACCGAGAAGGCGACCTTCCTCGCGCTCTACACGACCGCGGTCACGGCCACCGTCCTGACCGGGACCTGGCCGGCCCTGCTGATCGTCTGGTTCGTCCCGCTGATCCCGCTCTTCCAGATCAGCAACACCCTGCGGCTGTGCGTCAAGCACACCTTCCCGGGCCGGGACCTCACCGTCCGGCGGGGCAAGGAGTACTTCGGCGGCCTCACCAACGCCATCTTCATCGGCGAGGCGGCTCCCACCCCCGGACTGCCGCCACTGCGGCGGGCCGCCGCCTGGGGACGGTGGTCCCTGCGCATGCTGTTCGTGCACGCGCCGGCGCGCTATCTCGTCCTCACCGGGGACACGGTCGTCCACGACTTCCATCACCGGTATCCGTCCACACCCCAGTGGTCCAATTACATCTTCGAACGCCAGGCGGACCTGGAAAAAGGCAGCCCCGGCTGGCCGGAGTACACCCACGCCTGGGGTCTTGTGCCCGCGATCAACCTGGTCTTCAACTCGCTGTCCGTCGCCGATCCGGAGGAATTCAATGTCGCGCGTCTGCGCGAGGTCAGCAAACGGGAACTGTTCGCCGCATTCGACGACTGAACACTCTTCTCATTCCGTCCGAAGATTCCGGGGGCTCTCCATGCGGCACAACAGAGAACAAGAATCAGAAGCAGAAACGCGCACCGTAATTCTCGGTGTCGCGGCCAGCGACAGTCATGTCGTCGCCAATCATCTCATCGCCCACGCACTGCGCGCCGAAGGTTTCCAGGTCGTCAATCTCGGTGCCTGCACCTCGGTGGCCGAATTCGCCGAAGCACACGGCGAACACCCCGAGGCCGAGGCGGTGATCATCGGCAGCCTCAACGGGCACGCCCACGGCGACCTCCAGGATCTGCCCGCAGCCCGAGCCGCCGGCCGCCTGGGCTGCCCGGTGATCCTCGGCGGCAACCTCTCCGTGGGCAGCTACAAGGGCGCCGCCGACCACGAGCGGCTGTACGCGCTGGGCGTCGACGTCGTCCTGTCCGACCTGGACGAACTCCCCGCCGCACTGGACGAGTTGCGGGCCCGCAGCACGGCGGCGGCCCCGGTCGCCGCGTCATGAGCGACACCGTCCCGCCGCTCCCCGAACTCGCCGAGTCCGTGGCCTACGTACGGGAGTTGGGGAAACCCACCGTTGCCGAGGTGCTGCGGACGGCGAAGGCGGCGGGGCGGCTCGCGCTGCAACCCCGCTGCGGTGTCGGCTCGCACGCCCAGATGACGACGCTGCTCCAGGATCTGGAACGGCATGCCCGGCCCGACATCCTCACGCTCACCATCGACTCGTACACCCGGCTGAAGCAGTTCGACAGCGCCCGCAGGGTCCTGGAGCGCAACCCCGCCGACCTGAACGGGTATCCGCTGGTCACCCACGGCTGGGTGCGGGGGCGCCAGCTCAACGAGGCGGTGGCCGCACCGCTGGAGATACGGCACGGGACGCCCGACGCGCGGCTGCTGTTCGAGGTGACGGTGGCGTCCGGCATCACCTCGTTCGAGGGTGGCGGGATCTCCTACAACCTGCCGTACTGCAAGGACGTTCCGCTCGCCGAGTCCCTCGCGGCCTGGCGGGACGTGGACGCCCGGTGCGGTGAACTGGCCCGGCACGGACTGGTGGTGGACCGCGAGACGTTCGGCACCCTGACCGCCGTACTCGTGCCGCCGTCCATCTCGCTCGCGATCAGCGTGCTGGAAGGGGTGGCGGCGGCGCGCGAAGGGGTGCGGTGCATCTCGGTGGCGTATCCGCAGGGCGGGCATTTCGAGCAGGACGTGGCCGCCCTGCGGGCGATCCCGGAACTGGCGGCCCGCTACCTGCCCGACGGCATCGAGGTCCACGCCGTGCTCCACGAGTTCATGGGCGTCTTCCCGAAGCAGCGGCCCCACGCGGAGGACCTCATTCTCTACGGCGCCCTGGTCGCCCGGCTGGGTGGCGCGAGCAAGCTGATCAGCAAGACGTACCAGGAGGCGCACGGCATCCCCGACACCCGCGCCAACATCGACGGACTGCTGCTCGCCTCGCGCGCCAACTCCCCGCTCCTGGACTTCATCACGCTCGACGAGGACCGGATCGGCACCGAACTGGAGTGGATCCTGCGGGAGGTGGCCGAGATCGTCGAGCCGATTCTCTCAACCTCCGATCTCCACAAGGAGATTCCGGCCGCGTTCGAGGAGGGGCGGCTCGACATCCCGTTCAGCGCCAGTCGTTCGGCACGCTCGGAGATCATTCCGCGCCGCGCGGGCGACGGTGCCATACGCTACCTCGCCACGGGATCACTGCCTTTCTCCGCTCGCACCCTCAGGCACAACGAACAGAGCCTCGCCGCGGGCGGGGAGTCCCGGCTCGGGGACATGGTGAAGGGTCTGACCTCGGACATCAACCATTTCCTCGGCATCTTCGGGGAGAGCACCGGCAGCAGCGCAGTGGGAAGGAACGTGGGCGATCACGTGGGGAAGAACTCCGTCGCGGAGACCCCCGTGGCCCCGTCATGACCTGACCCGGAAATCCGCACGGCACGACCCAGGAGTGGGAAGAGGATCCATGCAGTCCATCCGCGTCACCCGGCCCGGCGACCCGTCCGAACTCCGCCTGCAACAGACCGAGTTGCCGACTGTCGGCCCCGGTCAGGCATTGGTCCGCAACATTGCGGCCGGCGTCAACTACATCGACGTCTACTACCGCGACGGCACCTATCCCGCCGAACCCCCTTTCACCCCGGGCCAGGAGGCCGCCGGTGTGGTGGAGGCAGTCGGCGAGGGCGTGAGCGGGTTCGTGCCGGGCGCGCGGGTGGCGTACGCCTCCCAACTGGGCGCCTACGCCGAGTACACGGTGGTCCCCGAGGACAGGCTGATCCCGGTCCCCGACGGCGTCGACCTGACCGAGGCGGCCGCCGTGACCCTCCAGGGCCTCGCCGCGTACTACCTCACCCACGAGACGCACCCGGTCGCCGAGGGCGAGACCGTGGTCGTCCTGGCGGCGGCGGGCGGACTCGGCCGGCTCCTGGTCCAGCTGGCCGCAGCTCGCGGGGCCACCGTCATCGCGGTCGCGTCCATCCCCGAGAAGGAGGAGGTCGCCCGCCGGGCAGGCGCCCACCACGCCTTCGGCTACGACCGGTTCGACGAGGCCGTAAGGAATGTGACGGACGGTCAGGGCGCGCGGGTGGTCTACGACTCGGTCGGCGCCACCACCCACCTCACCAGTCTGCGCAGCCTCGGCTGCCGGGGCACGCTCGCCCTGTGCGGTCTGTCCAGCGGACCCGTGCCGCCGCTGGACATCGAACTCCTGCGCGGCGGCGGCTCGTTGTTCCTGACCCGCCCCACGATGAAGGACTACGTGTACGACGTGCGGACGCTCCGCGCGGCGGGAGGCGCCGTCTTCGACCACCTGGCGGCCGGAGTGCTGAAGCCGCTGCTCCACGCGGCACTCCCGCTAGCGGACGCGGCCGAGGCGCACCGACTGCTGGAGAGCCGAGCCACGACGGGCAAACTCCTGCTGACGCCCTGACGCCCTGACGCCCTGACGCCCTGACGCCCTGACGCCCTGACGC
>NZ_JAVFVX010000085.1:24750-34170 GCF_033441795.1 Streptomyces sp. ADMS
CTGACGCCCTGACGCCCTGACGCCCTGACGCCCTGACGCCCTGACGCCCTGACGCGAACGTACTGACCAACGCTGACTCGAATGCTCTGGTCCAACGCTGACCCGAACGCCCTGGCCAACGCTGACTCGAACGCTCTGACCCGAAGGCCCTGGTCCAACGCGCTGACCCGAACGCCTGGTAGGCACGCGCTGGCCCGAACGCCCTGGCCAACGCTGACCCGAACGCTTTGGTCCAACGCGCTGACCCGAACGCCTGGTAGGCACGACCTGGCCCGAACGCCTGGTACGCACGCCCTGGTACCCACGCCCGAACACCCCACCACAGCCCGCAACTTCACCACCCCGGGAGCACACATGGCCGAGGCGAGCAGCCCTCACCTCCTCTTCGTCGGCGGCGCAGGAAACGCCACCCTTGGCGTGGACGTCGTAGAGGCGGCCCTACGCGAGGCCCAGGCCCGCGGCCTGCGCATCCATGTCACCAACCAGGAGGACACGCTGGCGGCCACCCCCACGGTCAGCGCCCTGGCCGACACCGTCTCGGCCGTCGACTTCTCCGCGCGCGGCGAGAGCGCCGCCTGGGTGCGCGACCGGATCGCGGCCGGGGAACAGTACGAAATCGTCTTCGGTGTACGGGAGATGGCACAGGAGGCGGTCGCCGAGGTCGCCGACGCGCTGGGCCTGCCCGGCAACACGCCCGACGCCGTCCACCGCGTCCGCACCAAGGACGAGGCCCGCGCCCACCTCACCGCGGCAGGCTTCCTCCAGCCCGCTTTCCGGGTCTGCGCGAACGAGTCGGAGGCCGGCGACTTCCTGGCGGACTCCACGGGCCCGTGGGTGGTGAAGCCGCGCGACGCCATGGGAAGTGAGGGCGTCACCCGCGTCGAGTCGGCGGACGAGCTGGCGGCGGCGCTGGAGTTCCTGCCCGGCAAGGACGTGGAAGGCGTGTCGTTCATCGTCGAGGAGTTCGTGGAGGGCCCGGAGTACAGCGCGGAGGGCGTGTTCATCGACGGCGCTCCCCACGTCCTCGCCCTGACCTCGAAGGAACTGCTCCCGCCGCCCAACTTCTTCGAGATCGAGTACGTCATCCCGGCGGTTCTCCCGGACGAGACGGCCGCCGAGATCGAGAAGCAGGTCGTCGCCGCTCTGACGGCCCTGGAGCTGCGCTTCGGCCAGTTCCACGTCGAGCTGTGGTGGACCGGGCGGGGCGTGGTCCTCGGCGAGGTCCACGTACGCAACGCCGGCGGCTGGATCCACCGCATGCTCCCGCACGTCATCCCCGGCCTCGAGTGGTTCGGCCTGGTCTACGACGACGTCCTGGGCAGGCCGGTCGACAAGGCCGCGCTGAAGCCCGTACGCGGATCGGCGATACGCTTCCTCACCCCGCCGCCCGGCCGCCTGACGGCGGTCGAGGGCTGGGACGAGGTACTGGCCCACCCCGCGCTGATCCACGCGGAGCTGGCCATCGCCCCCGGCGCGGTCGTCGCCGGGCATCGCTCGGTGTGGAACCGCGTCGGCCACATCGCGGTCGGCGCGGACACCCCGCAGGAGGCACAGGCACTGGCCCGGAAGCTGGAGGCGGGTGTGCGGTTCGTGACGGAACCGGTGGATTAGGACCTGGGAGGGCTCTGGGAGGTCTACACGGTCTCCACCTCGTAGAAGCAGAGGTGGTCCTTGATCCGGGCCACCTCCGGCTTCGGCTCGGGGTACGCCCAGACGAGGTCGGCGGTGTCCGGCAGGGACCAGTAGGACGCCGTGCCCTTGAAGGGGCAGTACGTGTGGCTCTCGGAGGGCGCCAGCAGGTCGAGGCGGACATCCTCCGCGGGCAGGTAGTACCGCGGGGGACAGCCGGTCTCGCGCAGGACGAGGGCTCGCGTGCTCTCGGCGAGCACCCGGCCGCCGTGGACGGCCCGTACCCGCTCGGTGTGCTGCTCGATGGTGATCGTGTGTCCTTCAGCCATGTCGAAAGAGCGCTTGCGGAGCCCGGGTTGTTCCCCGATCCGCCTCCGATCCGTCCGCGATGTTCCCCCGTACGGTGACGGCATGAACATCTGTGTCTTCCTCTCCGCCGCCGACCTGGACGACCGCTACACACGCCCCGCGCGGGAGTTCGCGAAACTGCTCGGCAAGGGCGGTCACACCCTGGTCTGGGGCGGCTCGGACGTCGGCCTGATGAAGGTGGTCGCGGACGGAGTCCAGGAGGCGGGCGGCCGGCTGCTGGGCGTCTCGGTGGACTTCCTCGCGGCCAAGGCGCGGCCGGGCGCCGACGAGATGGTGATCGCGCGGGACCTGGGGGAACGCAAACGGCTTCTCCTGGAGAAGGCGGACGCCGTCGTGATCATGGTCGGCGGCACGGGAACGCTCGACGAGGCCACGGAGATCCTGGAGCTGAAGAAGCACAACAAGACGGACATGCCGGTGGTGCTGCTGAACACGGCGGGTTTCTACGACGGTCTGAAGGAACAGTTCCGCCGTATGGAGGCCGAGGGTTTCCTGCCCCGCCCGCTCACCGACCTGGTGTTCTTCGCGGAGGAGCCGGTGGGGGCGCTGGCGTACCTGGAGGAGAGCCAGGGAGGGTCGTGACTCTCAGGCGGTGATGCGAGCATGGCGGGCATGGCTACACATGTGATCACCGGGGCGGGATCGGGTATCGGTGCGGCGGTCGCGCGGCGGCTGCACGCGCGCGGGGACGAACTCGTGCTGCACGCGCGGGACGCGGGACGCGCGAAGGAACTGGCGGCGGAGTTCCCGGGGGCGAGGACGCTGGTGGGCGACCTGGCCGACCCGGAGCGCCTGTCCTGGGCGTTCTCCCACCAGACGCTGCCGGACCGGGTGGACTCCCTGTTGCACATCGCGGGCGTGGTCGATCTCGGCCCGGTCGGCGAGCTGACCCCCAGGACCTGGGTCCACCAGCTGAACGTCAACCTGATCGCGCCCGCCGAACTGACCCGGCACTTCCTGCCCCAACTGCGCGTGACCCAGGGCCAAGTGGTCTTCGTCAACTCCGGTGCGGGCCTGAACGCGAGTGCCGACTGGTCGGCGTACGCCGCTTCCAAGCACGGCCTCAAGGCGCTGGCGGACTCGTTGCGGCAGGAGGAACGCGGGGCGGGGGTGCGGGTGACGTCGGTTTATCCGGGGCGTACGGCGAGTCCGATGCAGGCGAAGGTGCACCAGCAGGAGGGCAAGGAGTACGACGCGTCGAAGTGGATCGACCCGGAGTCGGTGGCGACGACGATTCTGCTGGCGCTGGACCTGCCCAGGGACGCGGAGATCAACGACGTGACCGTACGCCCGGGAAGGTGACGGACGTTTTCGTCCTCGGGGGCGTTGCCCCCGAAGCCCCGCCCCGCGAACGCCGGATGGGCTGAACCAGCCTGTCCGGCGTTCGCGGACCAGGCCTCTTCAGCCCAACCTTCTTGCCACCCATCCGCATCTCAGCCCGTCCAACGTTTGAGGACAAGGCCCGTTCAGGGCCGTAGGCGGGGGTCTGGGGGCGCAGTCCCCAGGGATGGGACGGGCAAGGGCGGCGGGGCGATGAAACCGCCGTCCGCACCCGCGCACCCCTCTCCACCGACATACGTACGCTTCCCCCTGTGAACGCGAACCCCACCTTCGGCCCCGCCACCGGCATCGGCTCCCTCCCCGGCGGCGACACCCGGGAAGCCGTCAAGGCAGCCTCCGGCACCTTCGAGGACTTCCCCTTCCTGCCCGAACTCCCCGCCCGCGGCCCCGGTGCCGACATGATCGGCCGTACCGCCGGACTCCTCGTCGAGATGTACGCACGTGTGGAGCCCAGCGGCTGGCGCCTCGGCGACCGCCCGGGCCGGGACACCAGGCGGGCCCGCTCCTGGCTCGGCGAGGACCTCGACGCGCTGGAGGAGTTCACCCAGGGGTACGAGGGCCAACTGAAGGTGCAGGCCGTGGGGCCCTGGACACTGGCCGCCGGCCTCGAACTCAGGAACGGCGAGGCCGTCCTCTCCGACCCCGGCGCCTGCCGCGACCTCGCCGGCTCCCTCGCCGAGGGCATCCGCCTCCACCTCGACGAACTGCGCCGCCGAGTCCCCGGCGCCCAACTCGTCCTGCAGCTCGACGAACCGTCCCTCATCGCCGTACTGCGCGGCCAGGTGAGATCCGCCAGCGGCTACCGCACCCACCGCGCCCCCGACCGCCAGGTCGTCGAGGCGACGCTCCGTGAGGTCGTCGGCGTGCACGGGGACGGACCGACGGTGGTCCACTCCTGCGCGCCGGACGTCCCGTTCGCCCTGCTGCGCCGGGCCGGCGCGGCAGCCGTCTCGTTCGACTTCTCACTCCTCACCGAGCGTGACGACGACGTGATCGGTGAGGCGGTGGAAGGCGGTACACGGCTCTTCGCCGGTGTCGTGCCGGGCACGGACGGCCCATTGTCAGACCCTGCCGGTAGCGTCAGTGGTGTCAGGACGCTGTGGCGCAGGCTGGGGCTGCATCCGGGGCTTCTCGCGGAGACGGTCACGGTCACTCCGTCGTGCGGACTCGCGGGTGCTTCCCCGCAGTACGCGCGGGCGGCGCTCGCCCACTGCGCCCAGGCGGCGAGATCACTCGCGGACAACCCAGAGTAACGGGAGGAAAACACGGTGGCCGGCGAACAGGACGCACAGACCACATCGGTGCCCGCCGAGGCGCGCGACAGGCACGCCCAGCTCGCCGAGCGCATCGAGGAACACCGCTTCCGGTACTACGTGAACGACGCTCCCGTCGTCAGCGACGCGGAGTTCGACAGGCTTTTGCGCAGCCTGGAGGCACTGGAGGAGGAGTATCCGGAGCTGCGCACCCCCGACTCTCCGACCCAGAAGGTCGCGGCGGCGTACGAGACGGAGTTCACGTCGGTCGAGCACCGCTCGCGCATGCTCTCCCTCGACAACGCCTTCGACGACCTGGAACTGGCGGCGTGGGCGGAGCGCGTCCACAAGGACGTCGGCGCCTCCGAACACCACTTCCTGTGCGAACTGAAGGTCGACGGCCTCGCCGTCAACCTGACGTACGAGCACGGTCGTCTCACGCGCGCGGCGACCCGTGGCGACGGCCGCACCGGCGAGGACATCACGCCCAACGTGCGGACGATCGCGGAGATCCCGGACCGGCTGAAGGGCGACCGGGTCCCGGACCTGGTCGAGATCCGCGGCGAGGTCTACTTCCCGATGGACAAGTTCGAGGAGCTGAACGCGCGCCTGGTCGAGGGCGGCGACAAGCCGTTCGCGAACCCGCGCAACGCGGCGGCCGGTTCGCTCCGCCAGAAGGACCCGCGCGTCACCGCCACCCGCCCGCTGCACATGGTGGTCCACGGCATCGGCGCCCTGGCGGGCTTCCACCCGCTGACCCGGCTCTCGGAGGCGTACACCCTGCTGCACGAGTGGGGCCTGCCGACCACGCGGTACGCGAAGCAGGTCGACGACCTCGACGGCGTAAGGGAGTTCATCGCGTACTACGGCGAGAACCGGCACTCCGTGGAGCACGAGATCGACGGGGTCGTCGTCAAGCTCGACGAGATCCCGCTCCAGGGCCGCCTCGGCTCGACCTCGCGCGCCCCGCGCTGGGCGATCGCCTGGAAGTACGCGCCCGAGGAGGTCAACACCAAGCTCATCAACATCCGCGTGGGCGTGGGGCGCACGGGCAGGGTCACCCCGTACGCGCAGGTCGAGCCGGTGACGGTGGCCGGCTCGGAGGTCGAGTTCGCCACCCTGCACAACCAGGACGTCGTCAAGGCCAAGGGCGTGCTCATCGGTGACACCGTGGTGCTGCGCAAGGCCGGTGACGTCATCCCGGAGATCCTCGGCCCGGTCGCCGACCTGCGCGACGGCACGGAGAAGCCCTTCGTGATGCCGGCCGAGTGCCCCGAGTGCGGTACGCCGCTGCGGCCCATGAAGGAGGCCGACGTAGACCTGCGCTGCCCCAACGGGCAGAGCTGCCCGGCCCAGTTGAGGGAGCGGCTGTTCTATCTCGGCGGGCGCAAGTGCCTGGACATCGAGAACTTCGGTTACGTGGCGGCCGCCGCGCTCACCAAGCCCCTGGAACCGGCCGAGCCGCCGCTCGCCGACGAGGGCGACCTCTTCGACCTCACCATCGAGTGGCTGCTGCCCATCAAGGCGTACGTCCTGGACCAGGACAGCGGGCTGCCCAAGCGTGATTCCAGGACCGGCGAGGAGAAGATCGCCACGGTCTTCGCCAACCAGGAGGGCGAGCCCAGGAAGAACGCGGTCTCGATGCTCGCCAACATCGCCGCCGCCAAGAACCGCCCGCTGGCCAGGATCATCACCGGTCTGTCCATCCGGCACGTCGGTCCGGTCGCCGCCGAGGCGCTGGCCCGTGAATTCCGCTCGATCGAGCGCATTGAGCAGGCCACGGAAGAGGAGTTGGCCACCACGGACGGGGTCGGCCCGATCATCGCGGCCTCGCTCAAGGAGTGGTTCGCGGTGGACTGGCACCAGGAGATCCTGCGCAAGTGGCGGGCCGCCGGAGTGCGTATGGAGGAGGAGGGTTCCGGCGAGGACGAGGGGCCGCGCCCGCTCGAAGGGCTCACCGTCGTCGTGACCGGCACGCTCGAACACCACACCCGGGACGGCGCTAAGGAGGCGCTGCAGAGTCGTGGAGCAAAAGTGACCGGTTCTGTTTCGAAGAAGACGTCTTTTGTTGTCGTGGGTGACAATCCTGGTTCGAAATTCGACAAGGCCATGCAGTTGAAGGTGCCTGTTCTGAACGAGGACGGCTTTGCCGTCCTGCTTGAACAGGGACCCGAGGCAGCGGCCGAGGCAGCGCTTCCGACTGAGGAGTAGGGGTTGAAGACCACCCGATCGGCGCATACCAGATGCATACGGGTGGCCGGGTCGCATTCGGGCAACCGTCGACGACCGCTGCCCGTGGAAGCCTTCCGCGGCCTACTGTTGACGTATGCGCCTGCCGTGCCCGGATGCGGTTTCGGACGCGGTGCCGTTGACGGTTGACGGACAGCGGACCGCGTGGCGTGGGCACCGCCGGCTGTGAGAGGGACGGGAATGGAACCGACCGAAAGCGCCGCCCCTCATTCACGGCTGCGCGGAAGCCGGATATCCGGCGCCTGGCGCCGGGGTTCCGCCCTCCTCACGGGCCGCCGCCCCGAGCCCGGCCGGGAACCGGCGCAGGCCGGCCGCACGGCACGATTCCTGGAACGGGCGGGCGTCGCCGGACGTACGGCCACGGGCACCGCCGGCGGAACCGGACAGCGCATCGTCGCCGACAGCAGGGTCTCGACCCAGCTGACGGCCCACCTCACCGCCGAGGAACGCGCCGCCCGGCTGCACGCCAACGACCCCGAACGCCAGCTGTCCTGGCCCGCGCTGCCCGCGGTGGTCGTCGCGGCCGCCGGGTTCGTCCTAGGCGCCGGCTTCTACCGGGGCTTCACCGGCCACAGCGCGCTCTTCCCGTCCGGCACCGTCGGCTGGGCCCTCGCCGTGCTCACCGGTGTCATCGTCGGCCATCTCGTCGCCCTCGGCCGCGCCCGCTGGTGGGGCGGCACCGGCTCGGGCGCCGCCCTCACCCTCGCCGTACTCCTGCTGTACGGATGGGTGCCGGCCGGCATGGTCAGCCTCACCGTCGTCGTCCTGGTCGGCATAGCCCGGCGCCACCGCTGGCGGCAGGGCATCCTGCACGGCGCGGTGGACATCCTCGGCATCGGTGCCGGCGCGCTGGTGCTCGCCGCGTTCGGCCGGGTCCCGTCCGTCGAGACACCGTGGAACCCGCAGACCTGGAGTGTCTACACGGCACCCGAGGTGATGCTGATCGCGGTCACCTACCTCGCGGTCACCCGCACCCTCCTCTGGTATCTGCAGACCCCGCGCGGCGGACTGCCCACCGTCGCCCGCTCCGCCCTGGTCAGACAGGGCCTCGTCGCGATCGCGCTGCTCGCCATCGCGCCGCTGATCTGCGTCGTCGCCGTCGCCCTGCCGATCCTGCTGCCGCTGTTCGCCATCCCCCTCATCGCCCTCGACTCCACCCTGTGGATAGCCAGGGCCCGCGCGGAGGAACAACTGCGCGACCCGCTGACCGGACTGCCCAACAGACAGTGGCTCCTGGAGCGGACCTGGACGGCCCTCGACGATGCGGAACGCATCGATGCGCGGGCCGCACTGATGCTCATAGACCTCGACCGCTTCCGTTCCGTCAACGACACGCTGGGCCATCTCGCCGGCGACCGCCTCCTCCTGCAGATAGCCGACCGGCTGCGCCTCGCACTGCCGCGCGGCGCGGAGGCCGCACGGCTCGGCGGCGACGAGTTCGCCGTCTTACTGCCGGTCGTCGACTCCACCACGTCCGCCACCCGCGTCGCCCGCAACCTGGTCACCGTGCTCGGCTCCCCGCTCGACCTCGACGGACTCACCCTCGTCCTGGAGGCCAGCGCCGGACTCGCCGTCTTCCCCGACCACGCACTCGACGCGGAGGGGCTGCTGCGGCGCGCGGACGTCGCGATGTACCAGGCGAAGCGGGACCGCACGGGCGTCGAGGTGTACGAGTCCAAGCGGGACTCGAACACCCCGGACCGGCTCGGCCTGCTGGGCGACCTGCGGCGCGCGCTCGACGCCCACGAGGTCGAGCTGCACTACCAGCCCAAGGTGCGCTTCGACGGCCAGGTCGCGGGCCTGGAGGCGCTGGTGCGCTGGGTGCACCCGGAGCGCGGGAAGGTGCCGCCGGACGAGTTCATAGCGATCGCCGAGTCGTCCGGGCTGATGCCGCACCTCACGGAGTACGTACTGGAGACGGCGCTCGAACAGGTCGCGAAGTGGCGCTCCCAGGGGCTGTTCGTCCCGGTCGCCGTCAACGTCTCCCCGCGTGACGTCCACACTCCCGGTTTCGCCGGTTCCGTCGCCGCGCGGCTGAACCGCCACGGGGTCCCGGCGGGGTCGCTCCAACTGGAGATAACGGAACACGTGCTCCTGGAGGACCCGCAGAAGGCCGCGGACACACTGGCCGCGCTGACCGCGCACGGCGTGAAGATGTCACTGGACGACTTCGGTACCGGGTACTCGTCGCTGGTGCATCTGCGGCGGCTGCCGGTGAGCGAGCTGAAGATCGACCGGTCGTTCGTGGGGAGGCTGGCGGTGGACACGGAGGACGCGGAGATCGTGCGGTGCACGGTGGATCTCGCGCACTCCCTGGGGCTGCTGGTCGTCGCCGAGGGTGTGGAGGACGACGAGACGTGGGAGCGGTTGCGGGATCTGGGCTGTGACGCGGTGCAGGGGTGGCTGGTCGCGGCTGCGATGCCTCCCGAGGAGGCCACCGCCTGGTTGCTGGCGCGGGGGACCCGGGGGTGGCAGCGGCCGCGGGCGGCTCTGCCGGCCGCGGAGTGACTTTGGGGAGATCTGGGACTCTGCTGCGCAATTCGCTGGACCCGCAGGAACAGCCGCCCGGAGCACCGAG
>NZ_JAVFVX010000086.1:0-33506 GCF_033441795.1 Streptomyces sp. ADMS
CCCCGGTGGTGGTGCCCAGGTCGACGGTGAGGGTGGGGGTGGCGGCGGAGGCCGGCGTCGTCATCACGGTGGTGGCGCCGGCTATGACGGTGAGTGAGAGCAGCGACGTGGTGACGCCGTGCAGAAGGCGTCTCGTGGTCGAGCGCCTTTGCCCGATTTCTGGCATGTGCTGGTGTCCCTTCAGGGATGCGGCTGGTTGTTGCTGCGCCGGCCCCCGTGCCGGACGTGTGGGTGGGGTGGTGCTCGCGGGTCAGACGACGGTGGCGTCGGTCCGGGTGTCCGCGCGGAGGTGGTGGTCGCGGGCGAGCAGCAGATAGCTGCCGGCGGTCCAGGTGTAGGCGCGGTCGCGCAGTCCGTGGCCGGTCAGGGCGTCGAAGTTCTCGGCGAAGCCGGAGGTTTCGCACAGGGCGCGGAAGCGGGTGCTGATCTCGTCCGCGAGGCGCTCGTGTCCGGCGCGGCGCAGGCCGTCCTCGATGAGAACGGTGGCGGGAGCCCAGATGGGGCCGCGCCAGTAGCCGTCGGGTTCGTAGTGGGGGGAGCCGGGATGTTCGGTCGCCAGGCCGAACGCGGTGAGGTGGGCCTCGATCCGTTCGGCCAGTTGGTCGCGGACCTTGGCGGGCAGGCGGTCGCCGAGCACGATCGGCATCAGGTCGAGCAGGCTGGCGCTCCGGGAGATGGGTCCACCGTGGGCCGGGCGGCTCAGGAACCGTTCGCCGTCCCACAGCTCGTCCAGCAGGGCCGCCTGGATGGCGTCGGCTGTCTCGGTGCGGCGCCGGGCGTCGTCCGGGAAGCCCAGTTCGCCGGCCAGCCGGGCCAGTTCGTCGAGCTGGAGGATCAGCGTCGCGGCGAGGTCGGCGGTGACGGCGAGGCGTCCGGGGTCGAAGGTGGTGGCGTTGTCCCAGCCGCTGTCGTTGCCGTGCTGGTAGTGGGGAAGGGCCGCGCCGGGTGCGCGCCGCGCGGTGAGCCAGAAGTCCGTCCAGCGCGTCAGTCTGTCGTACGCCTCGGTCAGTTGCGCCGGGGTGAGCGGCTCGGGGAGCCGTCGGCGCAGGTGGCCGAAGGCCCAGCCGTGGATGGGGGGTTTGACGAAGTTGTAGAGGACCTCGGAGTGGGTGACGGAGTCGGGCAGCGCGCCGCTGTCGTCCTGGTGGTCGAAGGGCAGCGAGAACTGGTCCCAGGCGAGGCCGGGGGATCCGGGGGCCAGGGCGAGGGCGTTGAAGCAGTGGTCCCAGCTCCACACCTTGTCCATCCAGTGCTTGGACATCAGTACGGCGGGCCGGGTGACCAGACCCGCCGGGCGGACGGTCGCCGACCACACCACGTAGGCGGCGAGTTCGGCCGCCGGGGTGGCGGCCGAGCGCCACGGGGCGACCGTGTCGGCGAACTCGGCGAACGACTGCCGTGCGGCCTCCATGACCTCGCCGAACGCCGCCGGCGAGCGGAAGGGCGGTCGCGCACTGTCGAGTTCCTCGACGGCGACCTCCCACGATCCGCCGGCCTCGGCGGTGACCGTGAGACCGCGGTCACCGGCGCCGAGGGCCTGGGAACCGGACACGTCGGCAACCGTGCCGGACAGCAGGGTGACGCGGTAGCGGCGGCCGGTCTCGTAGGAGGTGAACGTGTGGGCGCCGTCCACCGGGTCGCGGTAGAAGTAGGTCCCGCTGAACGGGGTCAGGGCGTTCGCCGCCGCGGTGACGCGCAGGCCCAGACCTTCGCCGCGCACACGTACGGTGTCCGGCGACTCGTAGGCGAGGTCGACGCGCCCGTCCGTGGCGGTCCAGCTGAGCAGGCCCGGTGTCGCCTCGACGCGGGTCCCGGCGCGGTCGCCCGTCGCCGCGTCGAGGGGGACGAGGCGCAGGACGGCGTGCATACCGTTCTGGTGCGAGACGAGGTGGAGGTCCTCGGCGCGCGTCTTCTCCGCCAGCACGGGCGAGATGCCGAACCAGGAGCCGTGCGCGCTGAAGGGTATCTCGTGGACGGAGAAGGCCGGGCCGGTCGGTGCGGCGGTCATGAAGCGGCACTCATTTCTTGAGCGGAGGGGGGTGGCGTTCTGCCGGGGGCGGGCGACGGCGCTCGCGCGCGACGGCTCAGGACGAGCACGGCCGCGTACGGGAGGTCCGGTGTCAGTCCTTGACGGCGCCGGCGGTCACGCCGGCGGCGACGTACCGCTGGGCGAGGACGAGGATCACCGCGGCGGGCAGCGAGGCCACGACGGCGGTGGCCATGATGGCGTTCCACTCCTGGTTGTTGTTGCCGATGTACTGGTAGATGCCGAGGGTGATCGGCTGGTGGGCGCCGCCGGCCGCGAGGGTGCTCGCGAAGACGAAGTCGGACCAGGACCACAGGAACGCGAACAGCGACACCGTGACGACGGCGTTGCGGCTCATCGGCAGCACGATCGACCAGAAGGTGCGCAGCGCCCCGGCGCCGTCCGTCTTCGCGGCCTGGAGCAGTTCACCGGGGATGCCGGACATGAACGCGGTGAAGATGAGCACGCCGAACGGGACGGCCAGGGTGGAGTCGGCGACGATCAGGCCGGGAACGGACTGGAGGAGACCGAGGTTGAGGTAGATGGCGTAGAAGCCCATCGCCATGATGATGCCGGGGATCATCTGGGCGGCCAGCAGCACGAAGCCGAGAACTCCGCCGCCGCGTGGGCGCAGCTTGGCCAGCGCGTAGCCGGCGGGCGCGGACAGCGCCACGGTCAGGGCGACGGTGCCGAGGCCGATGACCAGGCTGGTGCCGAGGTAGGGCAGCTGCTGGTCGAACACGGCGCGGTAGCCGTCCAGGGTGCCGTGGACCGGGAACAGGTCCGGCGGGCTCTTGCGCATGTCCTGGTCGCGGGTGAGGGACACGTTGAGCATCCAGTAGACCGGGAACAGCATGATCGCGGTCAGCAGGAGACCGAGGCCGGTCTTCCACCACGTACGCGTACGGGAGTTCATGACATCCTCTGCTTCCGCTCGGCCCGGACGTACACCAGGCCGAAGACCAGCGCCGCGACGACGAGCAGGTTGCCGACGGCCGCGCCGGGTCCGAAGGCGGGCAGCAGGTTGCCGAAGCCGAGCTGGTAGGACCAGGTGGCGAAGGTGGTGGACGAGTCCGCCGGGCCGCCCTTGGTCATGATCCAGATGATGTCGAAGACCTTGAGCGTGTAGACCAGGCCAAGGAGAAGGGTGATCGCGGACACCGGTCGCAGCAGCGGGAAGGTGATGCGCCAGAACCGCTGCCAGGCGTTCGCGCCGTCGAGGGCGGCGGCCTCGTACAGGCTGGTGGGGATGGACTGGAGGCCGCTGTAGAGGACCACCAGGTTGAACGGGACACCGATCCAGATGTTCGCGATGATGACGGAGGGCAGCGACCAGTCCGGCGAGGTCAGCCAGTTGACCGGCCCGACGCCCACGGCGTGCAGGGCGGCGTTCACGATCCCCGAGTCGCTGTTGAGCATCCACGACCAGGTCGACGCCGAGACGATGAGCGGCAGCAGCCACGGTACGAGGAACAGGGCGCGCAGGGTGGCGGAGAGCCGGAAGTGCTGGTTGAAGAAGACGGCGAGGGCCAGCCCGATCGCGTACTGGAAGACCAGGCACACGACGGTGAACACCACGGTGTGCAGGAGTGCCGGGGCGAAGACCGGGTCGTCGAAGACGGTTCTGTAGTTGTCCAGGCCCGTGAACGGGGCGTTGCCCTGGACGAAGGAGCGGACGGTGTAGTCGCGCAGGCTCAGATCGAGGTTGCGGTAGAGCGGATAGGCGTAGAAGAGGGTCAGGTAGATGGTGACCGGGGCGAGGAACGCCCAGGCGGCCCACTGCTGGGAGGCGGGACCGCGCCGGGTCGTGGTGCGGACCGGGGACGGGGCGGCACTCGCCGCCCCGGTCCGGTCGGGCGCGGGGCGGTGGCCCGGCGGGTGTGTCGTGCGGTTCATCAACGGGCCTCTGGCACTGGTTACTTGACGGCGGACTGGGCGGCCGTGAGTGCGTCCTTCGGCGACTGGGACCCGCTCAGCGCGGACTGGACCGCCTTCCAGAGCTGCTCGGAGATCTTGGGGTACCTGGTGCCCAGGTCGTCGCTCGTGCGCCCCTTGGCCGCCTTGACCGCGTCGACCCATGGCTTCAGCTCGGCGTTCGCCGCCACCTGCTTGTCCTGGACCTCGGTGGTGGGGGCCACGTAGGAGAGCGTGGTGTCGGTGGCGAGGAGGTTGTCGGCGCTGGTCAGGCAGGCCACGAGCTTCTGCGAGGTGGCGTAGCGCCCGGTGTCGCCCTGGACCGGGACGGTGACGAACTCACCGCCCGTCGGAGCCGCCGCGGCTCCGCCAGAGGCACCCGGGACGGGGATGACCCCGTACTCGAAGCCCGCCTTCTCGGCATTGGCGAGCTGCCAGGTGCCGTTCTCGCTGAACGCGTAGTCACCGCTCGCGAACTCCTGCCAGCTGGTCGTCTGGGTGTTGTTGATGACCGAGTTGGGGGCGTAGCCCTTGTCCAGCCAGCCCTTCCACAGCGACAGCGCGGAAACGGCCTTGTCGGAGTCGATCGCGGTGAGCTGCGCGCCCGAGCCCCAGAACCAGGGCAGGAACTGGAAGCTGCCCTCCTCGGTCCCGATCGCGGAGAACGTGATGCCCTTCTTGCCGGCCTTCTTGACCTTCTCCAGAGCCGCCGTCAGCGAGTCCCAGTCCTTCACGGAGGCGATGTCGACTCCGGCCTCCTTCAGCACCGCCTTGTTGTAGTAGAGGGCGAGGGTGTTGGCGCCGACCGGGGTGCCGTACGTCTTCCCGCCGGACTGGCCGGCCCCGAGCAGGTTGGGGTCGACGGCCGAGGTGTCGATCTTGTTGTCGTCGGTCGTGGTGAGCAGGCCGGCCTCGGCCAGGGTCGACACGACGGGGTTGTCGACGATGAGGACGTCCGCGGAGTTGTCCTGCTGTGCGGCGAGCAGCGCCTTGTTCGTCAGGTCACTGGTGTCGAAGGCCGTCCGCTTGATCTTCACCCCGGCCTTGGTGCCGCAGTCGTCCAGCAGCTTGGCCCAGGCCGAGCCCTTCGCGAACTGCGGGTAGGGGTCCCAGATGGTGTACGTGCCGCTGCCCTCGGCCGTGGTGGAGGTGCCTCCCGAGCCGGAGGAGCACGCGGTGGCGCCGACGGTGACGGCGGCGACGGTCATGGCGACGGCGGTGAGACGACGTCCGGTGGATCTGTTCATTGCGCGTTCCTCTGTGTCTTGGGCAAAGGGGTGCCGTGAAGGGGGCGTTGAGGGGTTCTGACCTGTGGGAAGGGAGGGGTTCTGACCTGTGAGAAGGGAGGGGTTGTCGACTACGGAAGGTTGCCGTGGGCCGGTCCGGTGCTGGACCGCAGCGAGATCGGCGGGGTGAGCAGGTGATGCCGGGGAGGGGCCTCGGGATGGTCCAGCCGCTCGATGAGCAGGTCGACGGCGAGGCGGCCCATCTGTTCCGCCGGTACGTCCGCCGCCGTGAGCGGCGGGGTCACCGTCTCCGCCCAGCGGCCGGCCACGACCCCGGTGACGGAGAAGTCACGCGGCACATGGCGGCCCGCCCGGGCAAGGCCCCGGTAGAGGCCGCCCAGCGCGGCCTCGTTCAGCGTGACCAGACCCGTGGTCGCCGGGTCGTCGTACAGGATCTGCTCCAGGCACGCCTGCCCCGAGGCGGCGTCGTCCCCGCAGCAGTACGTCCGCGCGGTGAGCCCACGCTCCGCCGCTGCCTTGGTGAACCCGTCCAGCCCCCGCTGCGCGGACTCGTACCCGGCCCTCACCAGTTGCTCGGGACGGTTGACGAAGGAGACCCTGCGGTGCCCGAGATCCGCCAGGTGACGGACACAGGCTTCCACCAGCGCGGTGTGGTCCAGCCCGACCGACCAGCTGCCCTCCGGGTGCGCGGTGCGGCCGATGGCGACGAAGGGGAAGCTGACCGCGTCCAGGTGCTCGACCCGGTCGTCCTCCAGCCTGATCTCCATCAGGATCGCGCCGTCCACCCGCCGCTCCCCCAGCAGCCGCTGGAACGAGCGGTCGCTGTCCACGCCACTCGGGGAGAGCAGTACGTCGTAGTCATGGGCCGCGGCGGCCTCCACCACGCTGCCGATGAAATCGAGCTGCATCCCCGTGTAGTGGTTCCCGGCCGGCGGGAACACCAGACCGACCGTGCTGGTCCGGCCGTTGGCCAGGGCACGCGCACTCGCGTTGGGCCGGTATCCCAGTTCGTCGATGACCCGCTGGATCTTCCGACGGGTGTCCTCCGACACCGGGCGTTTCCCGCTCAGTGCGACGGACACGGTGCTCCGCGAGACGCCGGCCCGCCGGGCGATCTCACCAATGTTCACGGATGCTCCTCGCTGACCTCGATCGAACCGGTTCGACAACTCCGGGGAGCGGGATCGGGGAGATTCCGACCGTCGAACCGGTTCGCGTGAAGTGAAGTTAGGAGCAGGTTGGACGGGTGTCAACGCCTCGGTCCAAAATTCTCGTTAACGGCGCGGAAACGTCACCGTTCACGGGCGCGACCGCCCGGCCCGCCCGAGCCTGCGACCGCTCACCAGGGGGCCAGGTGCCGGATTCGGCGGACGCGAACCCCGGAACCCTCCAGAGCGGCAGGCCCGCCACGGCCGAAAGGATCCGCATCGAGGTATTGCTGGCCGGTTTCCCCAGTGCTACCTTCCATCGAACCGGTTCGACGAAGGGTCGGGGGTAACGACCGAGGTCGCGGCGCCCCACAGGCGTCGATCACCCGGCGAAGCCCCTCGGTGAGCTGTTCCGCGTCCGGTGCCGTCGCCGGGTCGAAGACGTACTGACAGATGAGCTCTTCTCTGAACTTGGTCCTTCTTTCCGACCTTGCTGGGGGCCAGTGTTGGACCTCAGGGTCCGAAGGCGGCTCATCTGCTGGCTCGAAGCGGAACCCGGCATCGGTGAGCAGCCATCTCTGCCGAGTCACGGCAATGAGTCGGAGCGGCGCGCGTGGCAGGCTCTGGGGTATGGAGCGGAGTTTCAAGTTGCACGGGGGGATCGCGGCCGGGTTGAGTACCGTGCTGCTGTTGCTCGCCGCGCTCACGTGGCTGCCGGGTACCTTGCCGCTGGCGGCCTCGAAGTGGCCGATGGTGGCGATCGTGGTGCTTCTCTTCCCGATCTTCATAGCTGCCTTGGTGCGCGTGTTCCTGAGTGGGGCAGATCGCTACTCGATGTGGCTCGCCTTTCGATGTCTGCCTGGCAGGGTGCAGGCAGCTCTTGGGGCTCTGGCCGTCTCGGGCGTCCTGCTGATGCTTCTCAGCGAGGCCGGCGCGGGGAACTGGCAGGCGCCAGAGGCCAAGGATGGCCGATACTTCGTTCTCGACACGACTCCCCACGCACGCGGCACGATTGAGGTCTCGCACAGCCAGTACGAGGCCGTCCTCGAGAGCGATCAGCGCAGCATGCTCGCGATCCCAGGCATACTCTTTGCTGGAGCCGCATATGTCGTCCTTGCAGCAGGGGAGTTGCGCCGGGCGGATGTTGGGTTCAGATCCTCGTAGCCGGTGCGGGTCTGAAGATTCCAGGTTGCGGCTGATCGCTTGTCACTCGTGCCGACATCGACTGTCACGCCTGGAAGCCCGCCCCGGCAGCAACGGGGCACTCGGCGCGTCCGGTCGCAGCGCTTGTGAGGGTAGCGACGATGCGGTGCTGCCGGTCCTCGGCCGCCGTAAGTCCCGCCGTCGCCTCTGGTCTGCATCGCCAACCTCCTCCGACGGCCGATCCTTTCCGCTGGGGGTGTTGTAGAACTGGCCGCCGGAGTCGACATCCCCCCCTCCGGCACGTCCGCCGTCGCGGGGGCGGTGCTGTTGCCGGGGGCGGCTGTGCCGGCACTGAGAACGCCGGACGGGGCAGAGACCTCAGCCCGTCCGGCGTTTGAGGACTAGGCCCGTTCAGGGCCGTAGCGGGGGTCTGGGGGCGCGGGCCCCCAGGTGACGGTCACCTCACACAAGGTTGACCGATCGAGCAGACGTCGCCCCGATCTCCTCGGCGACCTCCGTCAGCACAGCGGGGGCAACCGTGTCATCGACGGTCAGGATGGCCAGCGCTTCGCCACCCGCCACCGACCGCGACACCTGCATCCCGGCGATGTTGATCCCGGCCTCACCGAAGATCCGGCCGACTGTGCCGACGACACCCGGCCGGTCCGCGTACCGGTACACGACCATGTGGTCGGCGAGCGCGAGGTCGACGTCGTACTCGCCGACCGCGACGATCTTCTGGTGGTTCTTGGGACCGGCCAGCGTGCCGGAGACCGACACCTCCTCGCCGCTGCCGAGCGTGCCGCGCACGGTCACGACGTTGCGGTGGTCCGCCGACTCCGAGCTGGTCGTCAGCCGCACCTCCACGCCGCGCTCCTGGGCGAACAGCGGGGCGTTGACGTACGAGACGGTCTCGTCGACGACGTCCTCGAACACACCCTTCAGAGCGGAGAGTTCGAGCACCTTCACATCGTGCTGGGTGATCTCGCCGTACACCTCGACGTCGAGACGGACCGCGACCTCGCCCGCGAGCGCGGTGAAGATACGGCCGAGCTTCTCGGCGAGCGGCAGACCCGGCTTGACGTCCTCGGCGATGACGCCGCCCTGGACGTTCACCGCGTCCGGGACCAGCTCACCGGCGAGGGCGAGACGCACCGAGCGGGCGACGGCGATACCGGCCTTCTCCTGCGCCTCGTCCGTGGACGCGCCGAGGTGCGGGGTGCAGACGACCTGGTCCAGCTCGAACAGCGGGGAGTCCGTGCAGGGCTCCTTCGCGTACACGTCGAGACCGGCGCCGGCGACGCGGCCCTCCTTGAGCGCCGAGTACAGCGCCTCCTCGTCGACGATCCCGCCGCGCGCGGCGTTCACGATCCGGACGCTCGGCTTGACCTTGTGCAGCGCCTCGTCACCGATGAGACCGACGGTCTCGGGGGTCTTCGGCAGGTGCACGGTGATGAAGTCGGAGACCTCCAGGAGCTCGTCCAGGGACAGCACCTTGACGCCCATCTGCGCGGCCCGGGCGGGCTGGACGTACGGGTCGTACGCGACGACCTTCATGCCGAACGCGGACATGCGCTGCGCGACGAGCGCGCCGATGCGCCCGAGGCCCACGACACCGAGGGTCTTCTCGGCCAGCTCGACGCCGGTGTACTTGTTGCGCTTCCACTCGCCGTTCTTGAGCGCGGTGTTGGCCTGCGGAATGTGGCGCGCGGTCGCCAGCAGCAGACCGCAGGCCAGCTCGGCGGCGGTGACGATGTTCGAGGTGGGGGCGTTGACGACCATCACGCCGGCCTTGGTGGCGGCGGAGACGTCCACGTTGTCCAGGCCGACGCCGGCTCGTGCGACGACCTTCAGCTTGCGGGCGGCTGCGACGGCCTCGCCGTCGACCTTGGTGGCCGAGCGGATCAGGATCGCGTCGACGTCGGCGATGGCGGGGAGCAGTTCGGCTCGGTCCGCTCCGTTGCAGTGCCGGATCTCGAAGTCCGGGCCGAGCGCGTCGACGGTCGCGGGCGACAGCTCTTCAGCGATGAGTACGACAGGTTTCGAGCTCACGTGAGTCCTCACTCAGTCCTATGCGGACGGCCGTCCCGACGGCCGCAGGCGGTGGAGGGGAAGCGGCACCGGGGAATTTCAGGTGTGCTTCCGCGTTGGTCGGTGCGTGCTCTCGGCGTGCCGGGTGGAGGTCCTCGTAGCGGGGCTACCAGGTCCTTCGGCCGGTGCGCCGAGAGTGCGTGCCGGGCGGCGTGGGAGTGTGCCTGAAAATCTTCGGTGTCGCTTGGCCGCGTGGAAGACGCACGACGCTGTGGGCCTGACGCGTTGGTAGTACGGCAGTGTAGTGGCGCGGCGAGGGCGGTCGGCGCCCCTGCGGAAGGATCACTCATCCGTGGCCGGTCAGCGCGGACAAGGCTTACCGGGGGTTCGGCAATGGGGCCGCAGCATGCGCCGCGGCCCCATCCCCCAAGACCTACGCCTCGTCGTCGACCCAGGACATGAGCTTGCGCAGCTCCTTGCCCGTGGTCTCCAGCAGGCTCTGCTCGTCCTGCGACTTGTACTCGTTGTACTTCTTCAGACCGCCGTGGTACTCGGCCATCCACTCACGCGCGAAGGTGCCGTCCTGGATCTCGGCGAGGACCTTCTTCATCTCGGCCTTGGTGGCGTCCGTGATGATCCGCGGGCCGGTGACGTAGTCGCCCCACTCGGCGGTCTCGGAGACCGACCAGCGCATCTTCTCCAGGCCGCCCTCGTACATCAGGTCGACGATCAGCTTCAGCTCGTGCAGGCACTCGAAGTACGCGATCTCCGGCTGGTAGCCGGCCTCGGTCAGCGTCTCGAAACCGGCCTTGACCAGCGCGGCCGTACCACCACAGAGAACGGCCTGCTCACCGAACAGGTCGGTCTCGGTCTCCTCGGTGAACGTCGTCTTGATGACGCCGGCGCGGGTGCCACCGATGCCCTTCGCGTACGACAGGGCCAGCGCGAAGGCGTTGCCGGTCGCGTCCTGCTCGACGGCCGCGATACACGGAACGCCGCGGCCCTCCTCGTACTGGCGGCGCACGAGGTGGCCCGGGCCCTTGGGGGCGACCATGCAGACGTCGATGCCGGCCGGGGGCTTGATGAAGTCGAAGCGGATGTTCAGACCGTGGCCGAAGAAGAGGGCGTCGCCCTCCTTGAGGTTGTCCTTGATGGACTCCTCGTAGACCTGGGCCTGGATCGGGTCCGGGACCAGGATCATGATGACGTCGGCCTCGGTGGCGGCCTCGGCGGGGGTCACCACGCGCAGGCCCTGCTCCTCGGCCTTCGCCTTCGACTTGGAGCCCTCGTGCAGACCGACGCGGACGTCGACACCCGAGTCGCGGAGCGACAGCGCGTGGGCGTGGCCCTGGCTGCCGTAACCGATGACCGCGACCTTGCGGCCCTGGATGATGGACAGGTCGGCGTCGGCGTCGTAGAACAGCTCGGCCACTTTGGGTTCTCTCCTTGAGTGCAGGTGTTGCGTCCCACCGTATGACGGCGGGCGGAAGTGGAGTCTCGGGGTCTCGGTATACGGGCGGCCGGTATCACCCGACCGCCCGTATCCGCCGTTATGCCGACCGGTCGAGGGCCCGCAGCGACCGGTCGGTGATCGAGCGCGCGCCGCGCCCGATCGCGATCGTGCCGGACTGCACCAACTCCTTGATGCCGTACGGCTCCAGCATCTTGAGCATCGCGGACAGCTTGTCGCTGCTGCCGGTGGCCTCGATGGTGACGGCCTCCGGGGAGACGTCGACGGTCTTGGCGCGGAACAGCTGGACGATCTCGACGATCTGGGAACGCGTCTCGTTGTCGGCGCGCACCTTCACCAGAACGAGTTCACGCTGAACGGCCGAGCCGGCTTCCAGTTCGACGATCTTCAGCACGTTGACGAGCTTGTTGAGCTGCTTGGTGACCTGTTCGAGGGGCAGTGCCTCGATCACGTTGACCACGATGGTGATGCGGGAGATCTCGGGGTGCTCGGTGACGCCGACGGCGAGCGAGTCGATGTTGAAGCCGCGCCGGGAGAACAGGGCCGTGATCCGGGCGAGGACACCTGGCTTGTTCTCGACGAGGACGGAGAGGGTGTGCTTGGACATGTCTCGGTGTCTCTCTCGCTCAGTCGTCTTCGTTGTCGCCGAAGTCGGGGCGGACGTCCCGGGCGGCCATGATCTCGTCGTTCGAGGTGCCTGCGGCGACCATCGGCCACACCATGGCGTCCTCGTGGACGATGAAGTCGATCACGACGGGGCGGTCGTTGACCGAGTTCGCCTCCTCGATGACCTTGTCGAGGTCCTCCGGGGACTCGCAGCGGATCGCGTAGCAGCCCATCGCCTCGGACAGCTTCACGAAGTCGGGGACGCGGGTACCCCTGGCCTGCGGATTGACGTCGTCGGGCCCGGAGTGCAGCACGGTGTTGGAGTAGCGCTGGTTGTAGAACAGGGTCTGCCACTGTCGGACCATCCCGAGGGCACCGTTGTTGATGACGGCGACCTTGATGGGGATGTTGTTGAGCGCGCAGGTGGTGAGTTCCTGGTTGGTCATCTGGAAGCAGCCGTCGCCGTCGATCGCCCAGACCGTACGGTCCGGGGCACCGGCCTTGGCTCCCATCGCGGCCGGGACCGCGTACCCCATCGTTCCGGCGCCGCCTGAGTTCAGCCAGGTCGCGGGCTTCTCGTACTGGATGTAATGGGCGGCCCACATCTGGTGCTGGCCGACGCCCGCCGTGAAGATCGTGCCCTCGGGGGCGAGTTGTCCGATGCGCTCGATGACCTGCTGCGGGGAGAGCGAGCCGTTGTCGGGCTGCTCGTAGCCCAGCGGGTAGGTCTCGCGCCAGCGGTTGAGGTCCTTCCACCACGCGGTGTAGTCGCCGGCGTGGCCTTCGCTGTGCTCCTTCTGCACGGCCTGGACCAGGTCGGCGATGACCTCGCGGGCGTCCCCGACGATCGGGACGTCGGCGGCGCGGTTCTTGCCGATCTCCGCCGGGTCGATGTCGGCGTGGACGATCTTGGCGTACGGGGCGAAGCTGGACAGCTTGCCGGTGACGCGGTCGTCGAAGCGGGCTCCGAGGGCGACGATCAGGTCGGCCTTCTGCAGCGCGGTGACGGCGGTGACCGCACCGTGCATGCCCGGCATTCCCACGTGCAGCGGGTGGCTGTCGGGGAATGCGCCGAGCGCCATCAGCGTGGTGGTGACGGGCGCTCCGGTGAGTTCGGCGAGGACCTTCAGCTCGGCGGTGGCCTTGGCCTTGAGGACGCCACCGCCGACGTACAGGACCGGCCGCTTGGCGGCGGTGATCAGCTTCGCGGCCTCGCGGATCTGCTTGGCGTGCGGCTTGGTCACCGGGCGGTAGCCGGGCAGGTCGGTGACCGGCGGCCACTGGAAGACGGTCTGGGCCTGGAGGATGTCCTTGGGGATGTCGACCAGGACCGGGCCGGGGCGGCCGGTGGAGGCGATGTGGAACGCCTCCGCGATCGCCCGGGGGATGTCCTCCGCCTTGGTGACCAGGAAGCTGTGCTTGGTGATCGGCATGGTGATGCCGACGATGTCCGCCTCCTGGAAGGCGTCCGTACCGATCGCCTTGGACACGACCTGCCCGGTGATCGCGACCAGCGGCACGGAGTCCATGTGCGCGTCCGCGATCGGGGTGACCAGGTTCGTGGCACCCGGCCCGGACGTCGCCATGCACACGCCGACCTTGCCGGTGGCCTGTGCGTAACCGGTGGCCGCGTGGCCGGCGCCCTGCTCGTGGCGGACCAGCACGTGGCGCACCCGCGTGGAGTCCATCATCGGGTCGTACGCCGGCAGGATGGTGCCCCCGGGGATGCCGAATACCGTCTCGGCCCCGACCTCCTCAAGCGAGCGGATGAGGGACTTCGCACCCGTCACGTGCTCGGGGGCGGACTGCTGTCCTCCGGAACGGGGCCGCGGCTGCGGGTGATGGGCCCCGGTGGCCTGCTCGGTCATCGGCATTCTCTTCTCGATGCTGAGGGTTTTCGCGAGTTTCGTGCGGTGTGCGTTGCGGTCCGACCGGCGCCGGTGCAACAAAAAACCCCTCGTGCCGTGAGGCAAGCGAGGGGAGCGCGCCGGGTGCGGTCGCTGGGAGTTCCGGGTCTGTCCGAAACGTTCACCAGCGTCAGCCGACGCGCTTTCCAAGTACGAGAATTCGGGTGCGCATGGGGTCGACCCTCCCCCCGGCACGCACCGACTGTCAAGTGGGTGGGACGGGAGTCTCATTATGTGAGCGGAGAGCCGTTCCGCCTCCGAGAACAGCGGGCACACCTGTACTTGTGTACACCCCGGAACCGCCGCCCGCGAACGCGGGCTCGGCCGGACCGTTCGGCACCGGATAGCGGCCGGTGGACAGGGCCCGGCGCAGCCGGTACTCGTCCAGCGGCCCGGAGAAGGCCATGCCCTGCCCGTGTGTGCAGCCCATCGCGCGCAGTGCGACCACCTGCTCCGGCAGGTCCACACCGTCGGCCACGGACTGGAGCCCGAGGTCGGTGGCGATTCTGAGCAGCCCACTGGTGATCTTGTGCAGCCGCGCGGACTCGACGACACCCTCGACCAGACCGCGGTCCAGTTTGAGTACGTCGACGGGGAGCCGCCGCAGCGCCGTGATCGCCGCGTAGCCGCTGCCGAAGCCGTCCAGGGCGATCTGCACACCGAGCCGTCTGAAGGCGTTCAGCCGGCGCTCCAGCTCGTCCAGGGAGACCCGGGGGTCGGTGTCCGCCAGCTCGATCATCAGGGCGCCGGTGGGGAGCCCGTGGCGGGTCAGCAGGTTCTCGATCGATCCGAGGGGCAGGGAGCGGTCGAGGAGCCGCCGGGCGCCCATCCGGACGGCGACGGGTACGGCGAGCCCGGTCGCGGCGCGTTCGGCGGCCTGCTCGACGGCCTCCTCCAGCATCCAGCGGTCCAGCTCGGCGGTCTTGTCGCCGTCCTCGGTGACGCGGAGGAACTCGGCGGGTGTGAAGAGGACGCCCTGGGAGGAGCGCCAGCGCGCCTGGGCGGCGACCGAGGTGATCCGGCCGCTCTCCAGCGCCACCACGGGCTGGTGCAGCAGCGCGAACTCGCCGTCGTGCAGGGCGGCACGCAGCCGCGTGGCCAGCTCCGCCTTCCGTACGACGTCCTGCTGCATCTGGGGCGCGTAGAGCTCGACACGGCCCTTGCCGGAGGCCTTTGCGCGGTACATCGCCAGGTCAGCGTTGCGCAGCAGTTCGCCGGCGCCGAGGCCGGGCTCGGCGAAGGCGACGCCGATGGAGGCGTTGACCCGGACGTCGTTGCCGTCGATGTTGTACGGCTGCGAGAGGGTGAGCCGCAGCCTGTCGGCAAGTTCCATTATGTGGCGCTCGCGCGCGCTGCGGTCCCGGGTGCCGTCGCCGACGATCAGGGCGGCGAACTCGTCACCGCCGAGGCGGGAGGCGGTGTCCCCGTACCGGACCGCGTCCTGGAGCCTGCGGGCGGCCTGGACGAGCAGTTCGTCCCCGGCCTGGTGCCCGATGGTGTCGTTGACGGCCTTGAAGCCGTCGAGGTCGATGAAGAGGACGGCCGTGCCGCGGTCGGTGGAGCGGCGGCCGGACAGGGCCTGCTGCACGCGCTGGGTGAACAGGGCGCGGTTGGGCAGGTCGGTGAGCGGGTCGTGCTCGGCGTTGTGCTGCAACTGCGCCTGGAGCCGCACCCGTTCGGTGACGTCCCGGCTGTTGAAGATGAGGCCGCCGTGGTGGCGGTTGACCGTCGACTCGACGTTCAGCCAGCCGCCGTCGCCGGACTTGAAACGGCATTCGATGCGGGTGGTGGGTTCTTCGCCGGGGCTGGCGGCGAGGAAGCGGCGCACTTCGTGCACCACGCAGCCCAGGTCCTCCGGGTGGATGAGATGGGCCAGTTCGGTGCCGACGAGGTCCTCCGCGGACCGTCCGTAGACTCCGGCGGCGGCCGGGCTGACGTAACGCAGCATGCCGTTCGGAGCGGCGATCATGATGACGTCGCTGGAACCCTGCACCAGGGAGCGGAAGTGGTTCTCCTTCTGGGCCAGCTCCTGGGTGAGGGTGATGTTGTCGAGCAGCATGATGCCCTGGCGCACGACGAGCGCGAGGACGACGGCGCCCGCCGTGATGAGCACCACACGGTCGGGGCTGCGGCCGTTGAGAACGTTGTAGAGGATGCCCAGCGTGCACACCGCGGCGGCCAGGTACGGGGTGAGCGCGGCCAGCGAGCCGGTGATGGGCCGGTTGACCGGATACCGGCCGTGATCACCCCCCGGTGCGGACGGCTGCCCCTGCCCGGCCGCCCGGCCCTGGTGAGGCGCGGGCCGCTGCCCCCCGGGCCTGACCGGGCGCTGCTGCCCGGGAAGGTGTTCGTGCACCACGCGCGTGTGCCCGTCGGACTCGCCTCGGCCGGAGCCGACCCATGGCGCGTACGCCAGCAGCAGTGAGCCGGCGAACCAGCCCGCGTCGAGCAACTGGCCCGAGTGGTAGTTGTTGTGCATCAGGGGCGAGGTGAACAGTGCGTCGCAGCACACGGTCAGGGCGAGCGCGCCGATCGCGGTGTTCACGGCGGAGCGGTTCACGGTGGAGCGCCGGAAGTGCAGCGCGAGGACCATGCTGACGAGCGCGATGTCGAGCAGCGGGTAGGCCAGCGTCAGCGCGGCGTGCGCGACGTTCGGCCCGCCGAACTTCGCCGCCTGGGCCAGCGCGAGGCTCCAGGACAGGGTGAGCAGTGAGCCGCCGATCAGCCAGGCGTCGAGGAACATGCAGACCCAGCCGGCCTTCGTCACCGGCCGCTTGGCGAGGACCAGGAGTCCCACGATGGCGGGCGGGGCGAAGCACAGGAAGAAGAGGTCGGCGTAGCTGGGGCTGGGCACCTCCTGGCCGAGCACCACCTCGTACCACCCCCAGACGAAGTTGCCCATGGAGGCCATGGCGGACGACAGCGCGAACAGCAGCCAGGCGGGCCGGAAGCGGATACGGCTCCGGGCGTAGAGGAAACAGGACACGGCCGCGGCGGCGGCCGCGGCGCTCAGGCCGAAGTCGCCCATGATCATGGCGAGCCGGGGGGACCCCCAGCCGAACGCGGAGCCGACGGCGTATCCCGCGCACACCAGGGCCAGTACGAGTTGCGAGACCAGGCCCGCACCTCCGCCGGAGACCGGACGGCGGGCCAGCAGCGCCCCGGGGGAACTCACCGGACCCTCCGGACGCACGCCGCTCCCGTGTCCCGCTCGACCCGGTGCGCCGGGTGCGCGGCGGGTGTTGGGGGCGCGGTGTGCGCGTGCCTCCGACGACCGCTGTGCCGGCGGTGCTGGTGATGGCCGCTGTGGCCGCGTCTGCGCGCGGCCGTGCGCCAGGGTCGCTGTCGGCGGCCCCGCCGCGTCGGATCGTTCGCCCATAGGCCGTGCATCGCCCGTCGCCCCCCTCACAGTCTGAAATGTCCATCCCCGGCGCCGAACGGTGCGTGGCGCAGCCCCTGTCGGGACGATACACCAGTCTCGTCACTCAGGGACATAGTTCCTCTACTCTCCGTGACGGCCGATGGCGATGGCGACACACCCCGCATCCGGGGGAATGCGGAGGGTTCCCGAAACGGACTACGCGTCGACCGTCCCCGTCGTAAGGATCACGTTCCGCAGCGGCTCCTGGTTCATGAAACGTCGCAACTGGTCCACCAGCAGCCGCTCGGCCCGCGGCCGGAACGCGGAGGTCGGGCCGCCGACGTGCGGGCTGATGAGCACGCCCGGCGCCTGCCACAAGGGGTGTCCGGGCGGCAGCGGCTCCGGGTCGGTGACATCGAGGGCGGCTGTGAGACGTCCGGACTCCAGCTCGGCCAGCAGCGCCCTGGTGTCGACGACGGGCCCCCGGGCCACGTTCACGAGCAGCGCGCCGTCCTTCATCCGCGCCAGGAAATCGGCGTTCACCAGCCCTCTTGTCTGCTCGGTGAGGGGCGTGGAGAGGATCACGACGTCGGCTTCGGGCAGCAGGGCGGGCAGTTCGGTGAGCGGATGCACCGGTCCGCGCGCCGTGGTGCGCTCAGAGCGCGCGACGCGCGCCACCCGCGCGAGCTCGAAGGGCGCGAGCCGGTCCTCGATGGCAGCGCCGATGGAGCCGTAACCGACGATGAGGGCGGTCCTGTCGGCGAGTGCCGGCCGGAACCCGCCCCGCCACTCCCCCTTGTCCTGCGCCCGCACGAAGTCGGGGATGCCGCGCAGCGAGGCCAGGATCAGGGCGAGGGTCAGCTCGGCGGTACTCGACTCGTGCACACCACGCGCGTTGCACAGCCGTACGCCTGGGCGCAGGTGCCTGAGTCCGGGCTGGATGTTGTCGACGCCCGCGGACAGTGTCTGCAGCACCTGGACACGGGCCATGTCCGGCAGGGGACGTACGCAGAGCTCGACGGGCTTCATGTACGGCACAACGTAGAACGCGCAGTCGGCCGGGTCCCCCGGGTAGTCGTGATCGCCGTTCCAGAACAGGTAGTCGGGCCCTTCGGGCAGGTCTGCGATCTCCTCCGGCGGGATGGGGAGCCACACGTCAGCAGTCATGGTCACGAGCGTAGGCGAACCCCTGTGCGTACAGAGGTTAGGTTTGGGGTGCAGGGAGAGAGAGGTTCACGACCAGGTGGAGCGCAGGACGATCGGCGCGGCGGCGCTCGAAGTGGGAGCAGTTGGCCTCGGGTGCATGCCGATGAGCTGGGCGTACAGCGCGTCTCGGCAGCGTGGCGAGGAGTCGGTGCGGGCCGTGCACCGGGCCCTGGACGAGGGCTCGACGCTCCTGGACACGGCCGACATGTACGGCCCGTTCACCAACGAGCTGCTGCTGGGGCGGGTGTTGAGGGAGCGGCGCCGGGACGCCTTCGTGTCGACGAAGGTCGGTCTGCTGGTGGGCGATCAGCACATCGTGGCCAACGGCCGCCCGGGATACGTGAAACGAGCGTGCGACGCCTCGCTCCGCCGCCTCCAGACGGATGTCATCGACTTCTACCAACTGCACCGCGCGGACCCGGAGATTCCCGTCGAGGAGACGTGGGGCGCGCTGGCGGAACTCGTACAGGCGGGAAAGGTACGGGCGTTGGGGCTGTCCGCGATGGGTGCGCGGTCGGGGCGCCGGTCGGGGGCGCGGCTGTACGACGGGACGATCCGCCGGCTGGAGCGGGTGCAGCAGGTGTTTCCGGTGAGCGCGGTGCAGGCCGAGCTGTCGGTGTGGTCGGCGGAGGCGCTGGACGCGCTGCTGCCGTGGTGTGCGGCGCGCGGGATCGGCTTCCTCGCGGCGATGCCCCTGGGCAACGGCTTCCTGACCGGGACGCTGACCCCGGGCGAGGGCTTCGAACCGGAGGACATCCGCGCCCGCCACCCCCGTTTCACGGCCGACATGATGGCCGCGAACCAGCCGATCGTGGCGGGCCTGCGCCGCGTGGCGACACGCCTCGGTCCGGAGGTCACCCCGGCTCAGGTGGCGCTGGCGTGGGTACTGGCGCAGGGCCGGCACGTGGTGCCGGTACCGGGGGCGAAGCAGGAACGGTGGGTGGCCCAGAACGCACGGGCGGCGGGGCTGCGGCTGTCGGCGGTGGACCTGGCGGAGGTGGCGCGGCTGCCCCGGGCGCAGGGGTCGTGGGACTGAGGCCGGGGCATCAGGCTTCGGAGATCGGGAACTCGTGAGGCGCCGGCGGTGTATGACAGGGAGAACCCGCCGCGTCGAAGGGACCATGATCGTGCAACGTAGAGCTGTGACGGCCGTACTGGCCGCGGCCACGCTCCTTTTCACGGCCGGCTGCTCCTCCGGGGAGGGAGGGGGAGGCGAGGGGCCGGGCGGCACCGACAGCGCGGCACCGGGTCGTACGAGTCCGCAGACGTCGCCCTCCTCACAGGCGACCGAGGAGGCCCCGCCGGCCAGGGGCTCGGTGAAGGTGGTGCGCACGGTCACGGAGGACCTGAAGTCCCCCTGGGGCCTGGCCCCGCTCCCGGACGGCGACCTGCTGGTCTCCTCCCGTGACGAGGGCACGATCACGAGGGTCGACACGGAGACGGGCGAGAAGACGGAGCTGGGCGAGGTACCGGGCGTCTCCCCGGCCGGCGAGGGCGGTCTGATGGGCCTCGCGCTGTCCCCTTCGTTCGCGTCCGACCACATGGTCTACGCGTACTTCACGACGGAGTCGGACAACCGCATCGCCCGCATGCTGTACGAGGAGGAGAAGCCGGCCGGCGAGCAGCTGGGCGCCCCGGACACGGTCTTCCGGGGCATCCCGAAGGGCTATGTCCACAACGGCGGCCGGATCGCCTTCGGCCCGGACAGGATGCTGTACGCGGGCACGGGCGAGAGCGGTGAGACCGGTCTGTCGCAGGACAGGTCCTCGCTGGGCGGCAAGATCCTGCGCATGACCCCGGAGGGCGAACCGGCCCCGGGCAATCCCCTGCCCGACTCCGCGGTGTACTCCTACGGCCACCGCAATGTGCAGGG
This sequence comes from Streptomyces sp. ADMS, assembly GCF_033441795.1. Classification (NCBI taxonomy): domain Bacteria; kingdom Bacillati; phylum Actinomycetota; class Actinomycetes; order Kitasatosporales; family Streptomycetaceae; genus Streptomyces; species Streptomyces sp. ADMS. The sequence continues at coordinate 19,934 of NZ_JAVFVX010000086.1, forward strand.
CCTGGCCTGGGACTCCAGGCAGCGCCTGTTCGCCTCGGAGTTCGGGCAGGACACCTGGGACGAGCTGAACCAGATCGAGCCGGGCGACAACTACGGCTGGCCCGAGGCGGAGGGCGACAGCGACGACGCCGCGTTCCACGATCCCGTCGCCCAGTGGCGCACGGACGACGCGTCCCCCAGCGGTATCGCGCACGCCGAGGGTTCGATATGGATGGCGGGGCTGAAGGGCCAGCGCCTGTGGCGCGTCCCCCTGAAGGGCACGGAGACCGCGGCCGACCCGCAGGCGTTCCTGGAGGGCGAGTACGGCAGGCTCCGTACGGTGGTGTCGGCGGGCGGCGACAAGCTGTGGCTGGTGACGAGCGCGACGGACGGCAGGGGGTCGCCGGAGGGCGGGGACGACCGGATTCTGGAGCTTCAGGTGACCTGAGGAGGATCCGCCCGCCCGGGTTGCTCCGGCTGCTCGGACCGGCGTACGACGACTATCCCGGACGCGAGGTCTATCGGCCCGCGCCCGGAGTCACCGTCGCCGACGTCCTCGCGGGTCAGTTCCAGGCGGTTCTGTTCGTCGCGCGTGTGCTTGCGTCCCGGCGCGAAGAGCTCCTCGAACATGTTGAACACGGGGCCTCCCCTGGACCTGGGTCCCTTGCAGCGTAACCCTCGCCCTCACCCCGCCGTGGGGGCAGGGATCGCCCCCGGCGGGAACAGCCCCAGCCGATGCGCCACCGCCGCCGCCTCGCCGCGCCCCGAGACGCCCAGCTTGGCGAGGATGTTGGAGACGTGGACGCTCGCTGTCTTGGGTGAGATGAAGAGTTCCCCGGCGATCTGGCGGTTGGTGCGGCCGGCGGAGACCAGGCGCAGGACGTCCCGTTCGCGGCTGGTCAGGCCCAGGGACTCGGCCGGATCCGCGGTGGGGCGGGCCGGTCCGGGGATGCGGGTCGGGTTGAGGCGGGCGCGCTGGGCGAGCAGGGCAACGGCGTCGGCGAGGGGGCGGGCGCCCAGGTGGTCGGCGACGGTGGCGGACAGCCGGAGGAGCTCGGTCGCCCGGTCGCGGTCGCCGGGCTCGGCGCCGTCCGCCAGAAGTGCGTCGGCCAGGCCGTGGCGGACCCGGGCCAGGTCGAAGGGGCGGTCCAGGGCCTCGAAGGCGGTGACGATCGGCGACCAGGTGCCGGGGGTGGCCGTGCCGTCGGCGCGCCGGAGTTCGGCGCGGACCCAGTGCTCGTGGGCGAGCCAGACGGGGGCACCCGTGGTGAGGTTCCTGGCGGTGTCGAGGATGCGCGCGAGGGTCTCGGGTCGGCCCGCCGCGACGGCGGGCAGGGCACGGGCGTCGGCCTCCGCGGTGGCGGCGGCGAGGAGCAGGGGCCAGCCGTAGCACTGGGTGCCCGGCGGGAAGCCGGTGTCCAGGACGTGGCCCAGTTCGGCGCGGGCGTCGAGGAGACGGCCCTCACCGTTGGCGACACCGATGGTGACGAGGGAGAGCATCAGGTCGTGCTGGGGCATGTGGTCGTGGGAGCCGAAGTACTCGTGGGCTGCGGCCAGTTGGCGGGCGGCCTCGGGCAGGTCGCCCCGGCCCAGGGCGAGATGGGCCAGGCAGATGGCGCTCGCGCCCTGCGGTTTGGCGCTGAGACCGCGCCGTAGCGCGTTGGTCGCGGCCTCGGCGGCCTCGCTCCAGCGGCCGAGCGAGTACAGCGAATCGGAGAGGTTGCCCCACACCCAGGCCTCGGAGTCCAGCAGCCCGAACTTCCGGGTGTAGGCGATGCCTTCCTCCAGGATGGGGACCGCGTCCCGGGAACGGCCGACCGATTCGAGCCCGGAGGGGAGGTTGACGTAGGCACGTCCGGCGACGAAGAAGATGCCCTCCGCGACCGCCCGTTCCTTGACCGCGCGCATCTCCGCGAAGCCCGTCGCCGTGGCACCGGCGTCGATCAGGAGGCCACCGTGGGTGAGACGGGCGTGCAGCTCGGTCTCGTGGGCGCCCACCATGCGCGCGTACTCGACCGCCTGTTCGGCGGCGACGAGGGCGTCGGGGCCGGGCGAGTGCAGCATCGACCAGACGGCGACGTTGGCCAGGACCTCGGCGTGCACCTCCGAGGGCGGCAGGCCGCGTACGAGTTCCTGGGCGGTGCCGAGTTCCTTCCAGCCGTCACCCCGGGACAGGGACTGGACCAGGCGGGAGCGCTGGCACCAGAACCAGGCGGCGCGCAGGGGGTCGCCGTCGTCCTCCAGGAGGTGCAGCGCACGCTTGATGATCTTCAGGGCGCGTTCGCGTTCCCCGCACAGCCGGCCCGCGACGGCGGCTTCGGCCATGAGGTCGAGGTAGCGCAGAGCGGTGGTGGCCGGGTCACAGCCGCAGGGAGGGTAGATCTCGGTGTAGTCGACGGGCCGGAGCGTGTCCCGTACGGCTTCGGGGGTGGCGTCCCACAGCTCCATCGCCCGCTCCAGGAGCCGTAGTTGCTCGGAGTAGGCGTACCGGCGGCGGGCGGTGACCGAGGCGTCCAGGACGGCGGGGAGGGCCTTGGCCGGGTCGTGGGCGTGGTACCAGTAGCTGGCCAGGCGCATGGTGCGTTCGTCGGCGGGGACGAGCGTCGGGTCGGCCTCCAGGGCCTCGGCGTACCGGCGGTTGAGGCGGGAGCGTTCGCCGGGGAGCAGGTCGTCGCCGACCGCCTCGCGGACCAGGGAGTGGCGGAAGCGGTAGCCGTCGCCGGCCGGGGTGGCGAGCAGGAGGTTGGCGCCGACGGCTGCCCGCAGCGCTTCGATGAGGTCGTCCTCGGCAAGCCCGGCGACGGCGGCGAGCAGCCGGTACTCGACGGTGGAGCCGCCCTCGGCGACGATCCGGGCGACCCGCTGGGCGCTCTCGGGCAGGCTTTCGACGCGGACGAGGAGGAGGTCCCGGAGGGTGTCGGTGAGCCGGGTGCGGCAGCCCTCGTGGGCGGCGACGGCGAGTTCCTCGACGAAGAAGGCGTTGCCGTCGGAGCGGTCGAAGATCTCGTCGATCTGGGCGGGTTCGGGGTCGGTGGCGAGGATGCCGGCGATCTGGCGGCCTACTTCAACGCGGTTGAAGCGGCTCAGCTCGATGCGGCGGACCGTGCGCAGCCGGTCCAGTTCGGCGAGGAGGGGGCGCAGGGGGTGGCGGCGGTGGACGTCGTCGGCGCGGTAGGTGGCGAGGACGACCAGGCGGCCAGTGCGCAGGGTGCGGAAGAGGTAGGCGAGGAGGTGGCGGGTGGAGGCGTCGGCCCAGTGGAGGTCTTCGAGGGCGACGACGACCGTGCGGTCGGCGGCGACGCGTTCCAGGAGGCGCGCGGTGAGTTCGAAGAGGCGTGCCATGCCCTCCTCGTCGTGCCTCCCTGCGCCGGTCTCGCCCAACTCCGGGAGCAGCCGGGCCAGTTCCTGTTCCTGCCCGGCAGCGGCGGCGGCCAACTCGTCGGGCAGCGCGCGTCGCAGGGCGCGCAGGGCGGTGGAGAAGGGCGCGAAGGGCAGTCCGTCGGCGCCGATCTCGACACAGCCGCCGAGCACGACGACGGCGCCCCGGCTACCGGCCACCCCGGCGAACTCCTCGACCAGCCGCGTCTTCCCGACCCCGGCCTCCCCGCCGAGCAGCAACGCCTGTGGCTCACCACCGGCGGCGCGGGCGAGCGCGTCGTGCAACACCCCCAGCTCATCGGCACGACCCACGAACACCGGACTGACGGACCTGGTCTCCACGGGCCAGAGCATCGCACAGGGCTCTGACATCGCGGGACTGGTTATCGCGCCGTTGGCTGGAGCGATGGCTGGAGCGATGACCGGCCCGGTCACCCGGCCGGGTGCCAAGACGGGCGACGGGGCAAGCGCCGAGACGGGCGACGGGCCAGGCGACGAAACACGCGACGGACCGGTCGCCGAGACGGGTACCGAGACAAGCGACGGGGCAGGCACCGAGACGGGCGACGGGGCGGGCGACGGGGCGGGCGACGGACCAGGCACTGAGACAGACGACAGGGCGGGCGACGGGCCAGGCGACGAAACACGCGACGGACCGGGCGCCGAGACGGCAACCGGCCCGTTGCGGGGCGGGGGGCGGGCGGCCGCGGCGCACGCGGGGAGGAGCGACGCCATGGAAGCCGCGGTACCGGATGTGTTGCCGGTTCCCGTACGTCCGTCCGCCCGTCCGCCGGTGCTCACGCGGCCCGGGTGAACCAGTGCCGGCGGGTGCGGTCGGGATGCACCTCGCCCTCGGCGGCGCGGCCCGCTGCCTCGCGGCGGGCCGCGCGGGCGCTCCGGACCGCTTCCCGGGCCAGGCGCTCGTCCGCGGCCTCGCGGATCAGCTCGGCGGAACGGATCTGGTGGAGTTCGTACTCGAACATGTCGTGCCCCTCAGGTCTCTGGCGAGTCGGGTCGGTCTTCGCTTTCCGCGATGTCTCAACCTTCGTCTCCCAGGGGTGTCCGCCGCATCGGGAGAGTTCCGCATCTTCCGAGGGGGTGGGGGCCTTAGAAACGGGTGAGGGGCCCCGGACGGGCCGTAAGGTGCTTACGACCGGTCTAAGGCCCCTCATGACCTGCGGTGATTCCGCTCCCGGGTCAGGGCGCGGAGGGCAGGCCCAGCAGTACGTCGGTGTACTTGAGGACCGCGAGGAGCAGTCCGAGGACGCCGAGGGCCACGCCCGCCCAGGAGACCGACTTGATCCAGACGGCCTGGGGCCTGCCCGGGGCGCCGAACGCGGGCCGCGCGAGGGCGGCGACACCGACCAGCAGCGCGAGCAGCGCGAAGATGCCGCCCCACAGCGCGGTGGTCTGCCAGGCGTCGCCGTAGACCTCCTTGATCTGGGTGGCGACGCTCGCCGACGAGGCGGTCTCCAGCTGGCCGACGAGCGTCTCGCGTGCGCCGGCCACCGTGCCCAGCCAGCTGCCCGTCAGCGAGACGAAGCCGAGGACGGCGGACACGACTGCGGCGGCACCCTGGCCCACCCCGGAGGAGCCTTCCTTCTCGGGAGTGAACCCCGCCTCGTCGAGGTCCTCCAGGTCGTCGCCCTCGTACGCGTCCGCGTCGCCCGGGGCCTCGGCCTCGGTATCGGCCGCGGCCTCCGCCGGCTGCTCGCCCTTGGTGATGTCCACCGTCTCCTCGCCGCTCTTCGCGTCGTCGCTCTTCGCCTCGGTACCGGTCTCGGCGCCGGTCTCGTCTGCTGTCCTGGTTCCCATGCCTCGCACCGTACGGACGTCGTCTGAGAAGTTCCTTAATGCTCCCTGTGAGGGGCACGCGCGCGTGCGTCATGCCACTCGGGCGCGAGTACCGACCAGATCTCGGTGTCCGCGCGGACACCCCGGTGCGGATAGTTCCCCCGCAGCAGGCCCTCGCGGCTCATGCCCAGCCGCCGCGCCACGTTGATGCTCGCTTCGTTGGCGGACGACGCGTGCCACTCCACACGGTGCACGCCGCGTACGTCGATCGCCCAGTCGATGAGGACCCGCATCGCGCGCGTGATCAGTCCGCGTCCGGTACCGGCCGGCTCCAGCCAGCAGCCGACCTCGCAGTTTCCTTGCTCCGCGCTGAAGTTGAGGAACAGCACCCCGCCGACGAGCTTCCCGTCCAGCCAGATGCCGTGCAGCGACCCGGTGTCGGCGGCGCGCTGGTCGGCGTACCGCTGGAGCTGGTCCCGCGCGGAGTCAAGGTCCGTGGATTTCATGCCGAAGAGGATGTGCCGGGTGATGAAGTCGCGCCCCCGGTCGAGGTGTGCGAGGAACTCCTCGGCGTGCCAGGGCTCCAGGGGACGCAGTTCGGCACCGTCGTCACCCAGGGATATCGCGTACATCCTGCGGTCGCTCCTTCACGAGTACGTCCATGACGTCGACGTCCGTCATAGCGTCCACGTCCGCTCGCCCGCCGTCATTGGCGCGCGGCCCCGGAATGCTCGCACGGGCGGCCTCCTCGACGCCCGGCATTTCGTCCACGGCGACGCCGCGGCACTCGGGCGGCTCGATGCTGATGTGCGGCAGACGGCGGTCGAGCCAGCCGGGAAGCCACCAGTTGGCGCCGCCGAGCAGATGCATCAGCGCGGGCACCAGGAGCGTACGCAGAACGAAGGCGTCGAGGGCGACGGCGGCGGCCAGGGCGATGCCGAACATGGCGATCACCCGGTCGCCGGACAGGACGAAGGCGAGGAAGACGGAGATCATGATGACCGCCGCGGAGTTGATCACACGGCTGGTCTCCGCGAGGCCGACCCGTACGGCCCGCCGGTTGTCGCCGGTCTCCAGCCACTCCTCGTACATCCGGCTGACCAGGAAGACCTGGTAGTCCATGGAGAGGCCGAAAAGGACCGAGACCATGATGACCGGGAGGAACGGCTCGATCGGGCCCGCGCTGCCGAGGCCCAGCAGTTCACTCCCCCAGCCCCACTGGAAGATCGCGACGACGACACCGAACGCGGAGGCGACGGCGGCGACGTTCATCGCGGCGGCCTTGAGCGGGATGCCGATCGACCGGAACGCGAGCAGAAGCAGCAGACAGCCCAGGCCGATCACGACACCGACGAACAGGGGCAGCTTGCCGACGATCACATCCGCGAAGTCGTCGTAGCTCGCCGTGACCCCGCCGACGTGCAGGTCGAGGGAGGTGCCGGTCTCCGCGCGCGGGAGCACCTTCTCACGCAGCCGCTCCACCAGGTCACTGGTCCCCACGGACTGCGGGGAGGACGCCGGCACGACGGTGAGGTACCCGGTGTCACCGTCCGCGCTGTAGGTCACCGGCGAGGCCGAGGCGACACCCTCGGTGGTCCGGAGGGTCGCGGCGAGGTTGTCGAGGACGAGCTCGTCCTCGGCGTCGGAGACGGGCGTGACGACGGTGAGCGGACCGTTGACGCCGGGGCCGAAGCCGTCGGCGAGGAGGTCGTAGGCCTGCCGTGTGGTCGTCACCTCCGGGTTGTTTCCCTGGTCGGAGGTACCGAGGTGGAGCGAGAGAGTGGGCAGGGCGAGCAGCGCCATGACGACCAGTGCGGCGGCGCCGAGCATCTTGGGGTGGCGCTCGACGAACGCGGACCAGCGGGCGGCGAACCCGGTGGGCAGCTCCGGCTCGGGCCCGTGCTCGGCCAGCCTGCGCCGCTCGCGCCGGCTCAGGGCGCGCGGCCCGATGAACGACAGCAGGGCGGGGAGCAGGGTCACCGAGGCGGCGACGGTCAGGATCACCGTCAGGGAGGCCGCGATCGCGACCCCGTTGAGAAAGCCGAGCCGCAGGATCAGCATCCCGAGGAGGGCGATGCAAACGGTCGCACCCGCGAAGACAACCGCGCGTCCGGTGGTCGTGACGGCGTTCACGGCGGCCTCGTCGACGGACAGCCGGAGTTCCGCTCCAGTCCGCCTCGCACCGCCCGCGCCGGCTGCCCCGGTCGACCCGCCTTTCTGCCGGGGGTCCGGGAGGCGCCCCCCGGGAAGACGCAGCAGGCCGCGCCGGTGCCTGGTGACGATGAAGAGCGCGTAGTCGATGCCCACGCCGAGCCCGACCAGCATGCCGAGCATGGGGGCGAAGTCGGCGACGGTCATCGCGTGCCCGAGGAGCACGATCCCGGCGTACGCCGTGCCGACGCTGACCAGGGCGGTGGCGATGGGCAGCAGGGAGGCGGCGAGCGAGCCGAAGGCGAGGAACAGCACGACGGCCGCGACGACCACACCGACGGCTTCGGCGAGGTGTCCGCCGGAGGACTCGGTGAGCGCGATGGCGCTGCCGCCCAGCTCCACCTGGAGCCCGTCGGCCCGCGCCGCCCCGGCCGCGTCGACGACGGCCTGCGCCTCACCCTTGCCGATGTCCTCGGCGGCCCTGTCGAAGGTGACGGTGGCGTACGCCGTACGCGCGTCGGCGCTGATCCGGCCGGCGCCGCGGCCCTCGTAGGGGCTGACGACCGAGGCCACACCGGGCAGGTCGGCGATGCGGTCCAGGGTGCGGGTCATCGTCTGCTCGACATCGGCCGCGCGGACCGTGCCGGAGCCGGTGTGCCAGACGACGGTGTCGGTGTCGCCGCCGAGACCGGGGAAGCCGTCCTCAAGGAGCTGGCGGGCGCGGCCCGACTCGGTGCCGGGGACCTCGTAGTCGTTCGAGTACGCCGAGCCGGCGACGGCAGCGGCGGCGGTCACACCGGCGAGGGCGGCGAGCCAGATCAGTACGACGGCGAGGCGGTGCCTGACACACCAGCGTGCGAGGACTGCCACAGACGTGCTCCCTGGGTGAAAGGTGGATCTTTGACCGGGAACAGTCGTGAATGGACAGAAAATCCCGCAAAGAAACGAAAAACAGCAAGAGCGATGCCGAACCACTGTTACAGGCGATGGTGATCGTTTGAGTCGTTAGTGCCCTTACTCACAAGACTGCGAGTCACATCACAGGACAGTGGGATGCACTCTGTCACCTCGACGCCTGCCTCAGTCGAACTGGTCTCCGAGCGCCATCACCATCGCCCCGGCGATCAGCAGCCACAGGGCCCGCCGGGTACGCCCCCGCGCCCCCAGCACCGACGCGAGCGCGCAGACGGCGGCGCCGAAGGCGTACGCGCCGGGTACGAGTACGGGCGCGGAGCCCGTGAGGCGGAGCGTCGAGGCGGCGAGACCCGCGAGGGCCAGCAGTGCCCCGGTTCCCGTCGCCGTCCAGCGGGCCCGCCGCGCGTCCCGCGCCGCGTCCTCGTACTCCTCGTACTCCTCCTCGCTCCCGTCCACGTTCTTGTCCGCGTCCATGGCGCGGGAGCGTAGCGCGCCCACCTGAGAATTCGGGTGCGGACGCCGGAGTCACACTGCTAGCGTCCGGCCGTCGACTGTCCGTACGCGGCTTGGCGCCGCCGACCCGAGCAGGTGCGTTTTTTGAAGGTCCGACCGAGCTCCGACGCATTCCGTTCTTCTTCGCAGAACCCAAGGAGCCCGTTCACCGATGTCCGACATCACCTCCAGGACCTCGAACAAGACCTCGGACGATCATCTCGCTGACCGTCTGACACACCCCGGCTACCCCCGCAGCAGCCGGTACGACGCCCGCTGGACCGTCGACAACCAGATGGGCCCGCACGCCCTGTGGCTGCTGGAGTGGCTGGCCCCCGCGCTCGGCCTCGACACCCTCCCGCCGGGCGCCCGGGTGCTCGACCTGGGCTGCGGCAAGGCCATGACGTCGGTGTTCCTCGCCAAGGAGTACGACGTCCAGGTCACCGCAGCCGACCTGTGGATCGAGCCCGCCAAGAACGCCCGCCGCATCGCCGAGGCGGGCGTCGCGGACCGGGTGCTGCCCGTGTACGCCGAGGCGCACCAACTGCCGTTCGGCGACGAGTCGTTCGACGCGATCGTGAGCATCGACGCGTTCCACTACTTCGGCACGAACGACCTGTATCTGCCCACTCTCACCCGGCTGCTGAAGCCGGGCGGGCGGATCGGTGTCGTCGTACCGGCGCTGCGCGAGGAGCCGGACGGCGTGGAGCCGCCGGAGCATCTCCAGCCGTACTGGGACCCCGGCTTCTGGTCCTTCCACTCCCCCGCCTGGTGGCGGCGTCAGTGGACGCGTGGTGGGGCCGTGACGGTGGAGGCCGCCGACTGGCTGCCGGACGGCTGGCGGGACTGGCTGCTGTGGAGCGAGGTCTGCGCCGAGGAGAGCACCGAGGAGTTCATGGCGAGCATGGCCCGCGATTCGGTGGAGCTGGTGCGCGCCGACCAGGGCCGGTCCCTGGGCTTCGTACGGGTCGTGGGACGCCGTCCGTAACCTGGCACAGCGAGGGGGCGCATCGGAAAACCGATGCGCCCCCAAGGTGCTGCTCGGCTCAGCCCTCGCTGACGCCCAGCTGCTCCAGGATCAGTTCCTTGACGCGGGCCGCGTCGGCCTGACCCCGGGTCGCCTTCATGACCGCGCCGACCAGGGCGCCGGCCGCGGCCACCTTGCCGCCGCGGATCTTGTCGGCGATGCCCGGGTTGCCGGCGATGGCCTCCTGGACGGCGGTGGTGAGCGCGCCGTCGTCGGAGACGACCTTCAGGCCGCGCTTCTCGACGACCTCGTCCGGGGTGCCCTCACCCGCGAGAACGCCCTCGATGACCTGGCGGGCCAGCTTGTCGTTCAGGTCGCCGGAGGTGACCAGCTCGGTGACCCGGGCGACCTGCTCGGGCGTGATCGCCAGCTCGTCGAGCGAGGTGCCCGACTCGTTGGCGCTGCGGGCGAGTTCACCCATCCACCACTTGCGGGCGGAGGCCGCGTCGGCACCGGCGTCGATCGTGGCGACGATCAGGTCCAGCGCACCGGCGTTGAGGATCGACTGCATGTCGGTCGCCGAGACGCCCCACTCCGCGCGGAGCCGGTTGCGGCGGGCCAGCGGCAGTTCGGGGAGCCCGGCGCGGATCTCCTCGACCCACTCGCGGGTGGGGGCCACCGGCACCAGGTCCGGCTCCGGGAAGTACCGGTAGTCCTCGGCCTCCTCCTTCACACGGCCCGAGGTCGTCGACCCGGTGTCCTCGTGGAAGTGCCGGGTCTCCTGGATGATCGTCCTGCCGGAGTTCAGCACGGCGGCATGCCGCTGGATCTCGAAGCGGGCGGCACGCTCCACGGAACGCAGCGAGTTGACGTTCTTGGTCTCGCTCCGGGTGCCGAACTTCTCGCGGCCGTGCGGGCGCAGCGACAGGTTCACGTCGCAGCGCATCTGCCCCTGCTCCATGCGGGCTTCCGAGACACCGAGCGCCTTGATGAGTTCGCGCAGCTCGGCGACGTACGCCTTGGCGACCTCGGGAGCGCGCTCGCCGGCGCCCTCGATCGGCTTGGTGACGATCTCGATGAGGGGGATGCCGGCGCGGTTGTAGTCGAGGAGCGAGTGCGAGGCGCCGTGGATACGGCCCGTCGCGCCACCGACGTGCAGCGACTTGCCGGTGTCCTCCTCCATGTGGGCGCGCTCGATCTCCACGCGGAAGGTCTCGCCGTCCTCCAGCTGGACGTCGAGGTAGCCGTTGAAGGCGATCGGCTCGTCGTACTGGGAGGTCTGGAAGTTCTTCGGCATGTCCGGATAGAAGTAGTTCTTCCGGGCGAAGCGGCACCACTCGGCGATCTCGCAGTGGAGCGCGAGACCGATCCTGATGGCCGACTCGATGCCGATCGCGTTGACGACCGGAAGCGCGCCGGGCATGCCGAGGCAGGTCGGGCAGGTCTGCGAGTTGGGCTCGCCGCCCAGCTCGGTCGAACAGCCGCAGAACATCTTGGTCCTGGTGCCGAGTTCGACGTGGACCTCAAGGCCCATGACGGGGTCGTACGACGCCAACGCGTCCTCGTACGACACCAGTTCGGTGTCGGTCGTGGTGGTCACGGTGAAAACTTCCCTCTCAGCCCAGCAGGACGTCGTCGTCGCCCAGCCGCTTGAGCTCGCGGTAGAGGATGGCGAGGCCGGTGACGATGGCGACGGCGGACACGGTGGCGTCGATCAGGACCAGGGTGTCCTTGTCGGCGCGGGCCTTCTTGAGCCGCTTGGCGACACCGAGAGCGCCGAACGCGGTCCCGGCGATGGACAGGTACGTGCCGGACTTGGACTTCTTGAAGCCCTTGGCCTTCGAAAGAGCATTGCTCACAGCGACGGTGCCTCCTCAAGGAGCGGGTGCCCCCACTTTTCCACGAACGCCGCCTCGACGGCTGCGCCGACCTTGTAGAGACGGTCGTCCTTGAGCGCCGGAGCGATGATCTGGAGCCCGACCGGCAGTCCGTCCTCCGGTGCGAGACCGCAGGGCAGGGACATGGCCGCGTTGCCGGCCAGGTTGGTCGGGATGGTGCAGAGGTCCGCGAGGTACATCGCCATCGGGTCGTCGGCGCGCTCGCCGATCGGGAAGGCGGTGGTCGGGGTCGTGGGCGAGACGATCACGTCCACGGACTCGAAGGCCTTCTCGAAGTCGCGGGTGATGAGCGTACGGACCTTCTGGGCGCTGCCGTAGTACGCGTCGTAGTAGCCGGAGCTGAGCGCGTACGTGCCGAGCATGATGCGGCGCTTGACCTCGGGGCCGAAGCCCTCCGCGCGGGTGAGCGAGGTGACCTCTTCGGCGGAGTGCGTGCCGTCGTCGCCGCTGCGCAGGCCGTAGCGGAGCCCGTCGAAGCGGGCGAGGTTGGACGAGCACTCGGAGGGCGCGATCAGGTAGTAGGCGGAGAGCGCCAGATCGAAGGACGGGCAGTCCAGCTCGACGATCTCGGCCCCGAGGTCCTTCAGCAGGGCCACGGACTCGTCGAAGCGCTGGATGACGCCGGCCTGGTAGCCCTCGCCGCGGAACTGCTTGACGACGCCGACGCGCATGCCCTCGACGCTGCCGTTGCGGGCGGCCTCGACGACCGGCGGGACCGGGGCGTCGATCGAGGTGGAGTCGAGCGGGTCGTGCCCGGCGATGACCTCGTGGAGGAGCGCGGCGTCCAGGACCGTACGGGCGCAGGGCCCGCCCTGGTCGAGGGAGGACGAGAACGCGACCATGCCGTACCGCGACACGGCCCCGTACGTCGGCTTGACGCCGACCGTGCCGGTGACGGAGGCGGGCTGACGGATGGAACCGCCGGTGTCCGTGCCGATGGCCAGCGGCGCCTGGTAGGAGGCGAGCGCGGCGGAGGATCCGCCACCGGAGCCACCGGGGATGCGGGTCAGGTCCCACGGGTTGCCGGTCGGCCCGTAGGCGCTGTTCTCGGTGGAGGACCCCATGGCGAACTCGTCCATGTTGGTCTTGCCGAGAATGACGACGTCGGCGGCCTTCAGCCGTTTGGTGAGGGTCGCGTCGTACGGCGGAATCCACCCTTCGAGGATCTTGGACCCGACGGTGGTCGGAATCCCCTCGGTGGTGAAGATGTCCTTGAGCGCCAGGGGTACGCCGGCCAGCGGGCCCAGCGTCTCCCCGCGCTCGCGCTTGGCGTCGACGGCACGGGCCTGGGCGAGGGCGCCCTCCCGGTCGACGTGCAGGAAGGCGTGCACCTTCTCGTCGACGGCCTCGATCCGGGCCAGGTGGGCCTCGGTGACCTGTACGGCGGTGAGCTCGCCGGAGGCGATCCTCGCGGCGGTCTCGGCGGCGGTGAGCCGGATGATGCTGACGTTGCTGTTGTCCGTCATGGTGATTAGTCCTCCCCCAGGATCTGCGGCACCTTGAAACGCTGCTGCTCCTGGGCGGGGGCGCCGGAGAGCGCCTGCTCGGGGGTGAGCGACGGACGGACCTCGTCCGCGCGCATGACGTTCGTCAGCGGCAGCGGGTGCGAGGTCGGCGGTACGTCTTGGTCGGCGACCTCGCTGACGCGGGCGACCGCGCCGATGATGTCGTCGAGCTGGCCTGCGAAGTGGTCGAGCTCTTCGCCCTTCAGCTCCAGACGCGCCAGCCGTGCGAGGTGGGCGACCTCCTCGCGCGTGATGCCAGGCATGCAGCGATCCTCTGGGGTGAGTGCGGTGTGGGTTTTGGCCCCAATCCTAGGGGGCGGGCGGAACAACCCGCGCACGGGTTTGCCTCCGGCGACCGGCAGCCACCAGTGGCGCCCAGCCCCCACGGCGGAGCTCACCCTGTAAACGGGCGGTAATCGGGCGGTGCGCGGGTGCCGGATGACTCTGCTGCGCAATTCCTCGGGGCCGCTGGACCGCACTCCGCGACCTGCGGC
>NZ_JAVFVX010000087.1:0-15613 GCF_033441795.1 Streptomyces sp. ADMS
CCCACCATTCACACCAGACCCGTGACCTGCGACTTCACGATGCACACCACTCAGTCAACCGGACAACTCGATCAGCCGTGGCCGACCGGCCCCCTCGGCCACGGCTGCCGCACAGGCAGCGTGGCCAGCGTGGCCAGACGACCGGAACGGAACAGGCAACTCCACCACCGATCAGGCAGCCCGGCGAGGCGGCCTCACAAGCAGCGGGGCGGGCGGCCCGGCCAGGCCGTGCCACCGGCCGACCGGCCAGTCGGCCAAGTCGGCCAGCCGAGCGGCCGAGCGGCCTGCCGGCTCGTTCAGTCCTCGTCCTCGCCGCGAGCCGTCGCGTCGTGCCACTTGGGGTCGTTCTCCCACTGGAGGTTGCGCTCGCGGGCCGTCTCCATCGCGTGTTCGGCCTCCGCTCGCGTGGCGTACGGGCCGAACCGGTCCTTGGCCGGGCAGTCCGGGCCCTCCTCGACCTTCTTGTGCTCCAGGCAGTAGTACCACTCGCCCGGCTTGCCGACCGTGCGCTTCTTGAACAGGGCCATGGTTCGGACTCCTTTCACCAGGGTCATCGTCCCCCACCCGGGCTCGTTAAACTCGCTGGCATGTCTGGCCAGTCACTGCTCGTACCAGGGGAGCTCTCTCCCATCCGTTCCGTGCCCGGAAACATCCGTCGCCCCGAGTACGTCGGCAAGCCCGCGCCGACCCCGTACACCGGGGCGGAGGTGCAGACGCCCGAGACGATCGAGGCGATGCGGATCGCCGGGCGGATCGCCGCGCGGGCGATGGCGGAGGCCGCGAAACTCATCACGCCCGGGGTGACCACCGACGAGCTGGACCGGGTGGCGCACGACTACATGTGCGACCACGGGGCCTACCCGTCCACCCTCGGTTACCGCGGCTTCCCCAAGTCGCTGTGCACGTCCGTCAACGAGGTCATCTGCCACGGCATCCCGGACTCGACCGTGCTGCGGGACGGCGACATCGTCAACCTCGACGTGACGGCGTACATCGGCGGGGTGCACGGTGACAACAACGCGACGTACCTGGTCGGGGACGTCGACGACGAGAGCCGGCTGCTCGTCGAGCGGACCCGGGAGTCCCTGGACCGGGCCATCAAGGCCGTCCGGCCGGGCCGGCAGATCAACATCATCGGCCGGGTCATCGAGTCGTACGCCAAGCGCTTCGGATACGGCGTGGTCCGGGACTTCACCGGGCACGGGATCAACTCGTCGTTCCACTCCGGGCTGATCGTCCCGCACTACGACAGCCCGCACGCGACGACGCTCATCCAGCCGGGAATGACCTTCACCATCGAGCCGATGCTGACGCTGGGGACGTACGAGTACGACATGTGGGACGACGGGTGGACGGTCGTCACGAAGGACCGGAAGCGCACCGCCCAGTTCGAGCACACGCTCGCGGTGACGGACTCGGGGGCGGAGATCCTGACGCTGCCCTAGCTCACCTCCTCACACGTTCTCCCCGCACATACAGCCCGCTCTCTTCCGAGGGCGGGCCTGTCGCGTTTATGGGTACGCTTTTGCCGACAGACAGTCGGCAAAAGTATTGACTTAGGTAAACCTTACCTCGGAGGATAGGCCCCATGGACTCCTTCTCGACAGTCATCCGCACCGCGTCGCACGAGCAGCACGTGGAGGCGGAGACCTCGACGTTCATGAGCGACATGCTCGGCGGCCGGCTCGGTGTGGAGGCGTACGCGCGCTACACCGAGCAGCTGTGGTTCGTGTACGAGGCCCTGGAGACCGGCGTGGACCGGCTGGCGTCGGACCCGGTGGCGGGCCCCTTCATCCAGCCCGGCCTGATGCGGCTGGCGGCGCTGGAGCAGGACCTCGCGCATCTGCGCGGCCCCGACTGGCGCGCGACGCTCACCGCGCTGCCCGCGACGCGGGTGTACGCGGAGCGGGTCGCGGAGTGCGCGCGGGAGTGGCCGGCCGGATACATCGCCCACCACTACACGCGCTACCTCGGAGACCTCTCCGGGGGCCAGATCATCCGCGACCGGGCCGAGAAGGCCTGGGGCTTCGCACGCAAGGGTGATGGCGTCCGCTTCTACGTCTTCGAGGAGATCGCCAACCCGGCGGCGTTCAAGCGGGGGTACCGCGAACTGCTGGACGAGGCGGGCGTGGCCGTGGACGAGCTGGAGAGGCAGCGGGTGGTCGCGGAATGCAAGCGGGCCTTCGCCTTGAACACGGGTGTCTTCCGTGCCCTGGGCGAGGAGTTCTCCATGTCCGCGTGACCCGGCCCCTGGGGGCTGCGCCCCCAGACCTCCTACGGCCCTGACCGGGCCTTGTCCTCAATCGCCGGACGGGCTGGAGATGCCTGAGCGGCGCTGAAGATGTCAGCGCCGCCCGGGAAAATCCAGCCTCTCCGGCGTTTGAGGAGCGGGTGTTCGGGGGCGGCGCCCCCGGGGATGGGACGGGTAGGGGCGGCGGGGCCGAGGAAGAGTCGGGGCCCCTACCGCTCCAGGAACACCCGCCCCCCGACCTCCACCCACCCCATCGGCTGCGGCGCCGTGAGTATCTGCGACCCCTTGCCCTGCGTGATGTTGAGCGCCCGGCCCAACTCGTGCGTCAGCAGCAGCGCCGCCGCCCCCGTCGCCTCGTCCTCCTCGATCCCGTCGTCCCGGCCGGGGAACGCACGGGCCCGCACCCGCCCCGCCGCCTCGTCCTCCCACGCCCACGCGTAGATCCACTCCCCCGCCGGCGGCACCTCCAGCGCATCGACCTCCGCAGCCGACCCGTACCGCCGCAACGTCCGCTCCGATACCCACTCCGCCCGCGCCTCGATCCAGCTGAACTCGCCGTCCAGCCGGGCCCCCACCAGCCCGGCCGGTGTCACCAGTTCGGGCACGTCGAGCAGCCAGGCCGTACCGACGCAGGGGTGCCCGGCGAAGGGCAGGCGCAGCGTCGGTGTGTAGATGTCGATGATCCCGCGCTCGGGGTCGTCGACGAACACGGTCTCGCTGAAGCCGAGTTTCGCCGCGAACGCCTGCCGCTCGCTCCGCTCCGGCATGACGGAGCCCTCACGGACCACGCCCAGCTCGTTGCCGTATCCCCCGTTGGGCGAGCAGAAGACGCGGAGTACGTCGTAATCAGTCACGCGCGCATTCAAACACCCAGGTGGCAGCCGCCACCAACTACGCGTCCCCGCAGGTCCCTACGCGTCCGTACGCCGACGCCGTACCGCCAGCACGACACCCGCGCCCGCCGCCACCGTCACCGCGGCAGCCGTGCCCAGCGCTCCCACCGGAACGCCCGCCCCGGTGGACGCCAGGCCGCCGGTCACACCGTCGGTCGTCAGGCCCGTACCGCCGGTCGTGGAGCCCGTGGAGCCCGTCGTACCGGAGGAACCCCCCGTGGAGCCGGAAGAGCCGGAGGAGCCGCCTGTGGAGTCCGATCCGCCGTCCCCGCCCGGGAGTTCGGCGCCTTCGGCGACCGCCACGGACAGGTCGACCGGGTCGAGTTCCGCACCGGTCTCGTAGAAGTCGCCGAAGGCCTTCGCGCCGGCGGCCGTGAGCTTGGCGGTCACGTCGGAGAGGGTGATGACGTCGTTCACGGCGGTGAGGTCGGCCGCGTCCGTCGTCAGGTCGGCCAGGACCACGCCGTCGGACGTCTCGCCGAGGCTCTCCACGTCGGCGGTGAGTTCGCCGGTGCCGTTGTCGATCGTCGCCCTGAGGTCGCTGAGGGTGAGGTCGAGGCCGTAAGTGCCGTTGTCCTCATGACCCTTGAAGTTCACGGCGCCCGCGAAGGCGGCGGAGAGGGTCTCGGCGTCGGTGTCGTAGGTGCCCGAACCGTCGGCGAAGGTGAACACGCCGTTGCCGGCGGCCTGGGTCGCGCCGTCGGACGTCGTGATCGCGCCCTTGGCGACGCCGTCCACGACGTACGTACGGAAGGACTGCTTCACGCCCCAGCCGAGCGTGCCGTCGGTGATGTCACCGCTCACCGGGGCGGCCGTGGAGGTGCCCGAGGGCGATGCCGAGGGCGAGGCGGACTCGGAGGTGCTCTGCGAAGGCGAAGGGGACGCCGAGGTCGATGCCGATGCCGACGGGCTCGGGGACGCGGACGTCGACGGCGTCGCCGAAGCGCTCGTGCTCGGCGACGCCGAGGGGCTCGGGGACGCCGTCTTCTTCTCCACCACCGTCAGCGGGTCACCCGCCGCCCCGCTGTAGCCGGCACTGCCGAGGACTGTCGCGGCCTCCGGCGTCAGCCTGGTCGCCATGTCGGTCATCTCGCGGGTGACCGTGACGTCGGCGAGCGGTACGTCGTCCTGGGTGGTGCCGCTCTTCGTCACGTCGGCGGTGATCTTCGCCGTCCTGCTGTCGAACCTGACGTCGGACAGGGCGAGTTCGAAGCCGTGGAGCGTGGAGGCGATCTTCAGACTGCCCTTGAAGCCCAGGGCGAGGGTGTGGGACGTGGAGTCGTAGGCCCCCGTGCCCTCCGTGAAGGTGAACGCGCCGTTGTCGGCGGCCTGGGTGGCGCCGTCCGCCGGGGTGAAGGTGCCGGCCGCCATCCCGGTCACGTAGGCGCGGTACGACTGCTTGATGCCCCAGGTCAACTCGTAGCCGCTGAGGGGTATTTCGGCGGCCGAGGCGTTGGAGGCGGCCGTCGTGGCGAGTGCGGTCGCGCCGAGGGCGACGGCCGTGGCCACGGCGGCGGCGAGAGCGAGGGGGCGTCTGGTGGTGGCGGACATGGTGGTGGTTCTCCTAGGTGGGTGGCCGCCGAACCGGCGGACGGGGTACGGGGGTTCAGGCCTCTGCCGGTGCATTCGGCGCGTCGGCGGCCCTCCGGGCCCCGCGCCGGCGGGCGACCACCGCGAAGGCCGCGGCCACCAGCAGCAGGGACCCGGCCGCCAGGCCGACGGGCAGGATCAGTGAGCCGTCGTCGGAGCCGGAGGCGGTGTCGCTCGCGGCGTTCTCCGTGTCCGGCGCCGCGGACTTCGCCGCCGCCTCCGGTGTCGCGGACGTCTCCGTCCCGGTCCCCGCGCTGCCCAGGTCGGGCAGGGCGGGCAGTTCGGCGTCGTCGGTGAGGGCGACGGTGAGCGAGACGGGGTCCATCTCCGTGCCCGCCTTGTACATCCCGCCGAAGGCCTTCGCCCCGCGGCCGGTGAGTTTCGCGGGCGCCTCGGTCAGCGCGACCAGGCCGTTCCTGGGGGCGGGCTTCCCTGCGGTGAAGGTGATCAGCGGGACGTCGGCGCCCGTGAAGTCGGGGCTCGTGACGTCGGCGTAGAGCGTGCCGGTGCCGTTCGCGGCGACGGCGGCCCGCAGCCCGCTCAGCGCCAGGTCGAGCCCGTTCTCTCCGGTGAAGCGCACCGCGCCCGTGAAGGAGGCGGTCAGCTTGCCGTCCTCGTACGTCCCCTCGCCGCCCGGGAAGCGGAAGAGCGCACCGCCGTCCTGGGCGCCGGCTGACAGGGTCCACCTGCCCTTGGCGATGTCACCGGTGACGTACTCGCGGAAGGTGCGGCGTACGCCCCAGTCGACGGCTCCGTCCCTGATGGCGCCCGAAGTCACCTTCGGGGACGGGGACTTGGAGGCTGGCGCCGCGGGTGCCTCCGTCGTCGGTGTCGCCGTCGGCTGCTTGGCGGGCGCCGCCCGCACGTCCGCCGAGAGGCTCACGGGGTCGAGTTCGGTGCCCGCCTCGTAGTACCCGGCGAAGGACCTGGCGCCCTCGGCCGTGAGCCTGGCGGGGAGGTTGTCGAGGACGACCGCGTTGCCGCCGCCCCTCATGTCGATGCCGCCCAGGGTGAGGGAGGCGAAGGGCACCCGCGAGGCAGTCGTGACCGTCCCGCTGCCCTTCGCCTTGCTGACCACGTCGACGTAGAGGGTGCCGGCGCCGCCGGAGATGCGGACGGTGGGGCGGGTGATCGTGAGGTCGAGCTGGTGGGTGCCGTCGTCCTTGCGGTGGCCAAGGAAGTGGACTCCGCCGGAGAAGCCGGCGCGGAAGGCGCCCGTGTCGCCGTCGTACGTGCCCGTCGCCGAGTGGAAGCGGAACTGACTTCCGCCGACTGTGGCCGCGCCGCCCGTGAGGGAGAAACTCCCCTTCGCTATCGGGCCGGTGACGTAGCTCTGGAAGGACGACTTGATGCCCCAGTCGAGCCTTCCGCCCTGCACAGTAAGGCTCGCGGCATGCGCCGCGCCGGCCGGGAAAAGTGCTCCCAGGACGGCCGCGCACAACACGGTCACCAGGGCACGAAGGTGCGCGGGCATGAGGTGTCCTCCGGATCCGACTGCCAGTAGCGAGCGAAGGTAAGGCTAACCTAAGCTTTGGCCAGCTGAAACGTAAGAGGGCCGAGAGAATCCAAGGGAATCCAAGAGAACGGACGGATCGTGGGACGCTTGCGCACGCGAATGGCGGGAGCAGTACTGTCCGCGCTCGCCCTCACGGTGACCGGCTGCGCCGGCACCCAGGGCACCTCGCGGGACACTCCACAGGGCACGGCCAGGGCCGCCGCGAACGCCGCCGCAGCGGATCGCGTCGAACCCCTCGCGAACCCTTCCGAGCCTCAACTCCCCGTCACCGTGCGGTCGTCCGACGGGATGGAGGTGACCGTCGAGGCCGCCGAGCGGATCGTGCCCCTCTCCGGCAGCCTCAGCGAGATCGTGTTCACGCTCGGGCTCGGCGACCGGGTCGTCGCCCGGGACATCACCGCCACCTTCACACAGGCGGAAGAGTTGCCCGTTGTCACCCGCAACCACGATGTCTCCGCCGAGAGCGTGCTCTCCCTCAGGCCCGACCTGGTCCTCGCCGAGACGACGACCGGACCCGAGGAGGCCATCGGCCAGATCCGCGACGCCGGCATCCCGGTCCTGGTGATCGGCCCGGCGAAGGACCTCGGCGACGTCGGCCCGCGTATCCAGGCGGTTGCCGACGCGCTCGGCGTACCGGCCGCGGGGAAGGAGCTGACGAAGCGCTCAGAGGACCGGATAGCCGCCGTGCGCAAGGAGATTCCGGAGCGCACCGAGCAGCCGCGGGTCGCCTTCCTCTATCTGCGCGGCTCGGCCTCCGTCTATCTGATCGGCGGCAGGGACTCCGGTGCGACCTCGCTCCTTGAGGCAGCCGGGGCCGTCGACGCGGGCGCCGACTCGGGGCTGAGCAAGGACTTCACCGCCATCACCACCGAGGCGCTCGCGCAGGCCGCGCCGGACGCGATTCTCGTGATGACCAAGGGACTCGAGTCCGTCGGCGGCATCGACGGCATGGTCGGGATCCCCGGCGTCGCGCAGACCCCGGCCGGGATGGAACGCCGGGTCGTGTCGGTCGAGGACGGTGTGCTCCTCAACTACGGGCCGCGTACCGACCAGGTGCTGAAGTCGATCGTGGCCCAGCTGTACGCGGACGGCAGCGGAGACACCCCATGACCTTGCTGGACAAGGTGGTTGAGGCCACCGAAGAGGCGCCCGCACGCAGGGGGCGCGGCCGGACCTGGCTGCTGACCGCCGGACTGGTCGTCGCGCTGCTCGTCCTCGTCCCGGTCGCCGCCGGGCTCGGGGCGTATCCCATCCCCACCGGTGACGTGCTGGGCTCGGTGCTCCACCGGATCGGCCTCGGCGGCACCGAGCTGGACCGCGTCCCCGAGTCCGTCCTGTGGAACGTCCGCTTCCCGCGCATCGTGCTCGCGCTGCTCGTCGGGGCCTCGCTGGGCTGTGCGGGGGCCTTGATGCAGGGCGTGTTCAGCAATCCGCTCGCCGAGCCGGGGGTCATCGGCGTCTCCTCGGGCGCGGCGGTCGGTGCGGTGGGCGCGATCTCGCTCGGCCTCGGCTTCCTCGGCACGGTGACGATTCCGGCCGTCGCCTTCGTCACCGGTCTCGGCACGGTGCTGCTGGTGTACTCGATGTCGCGCTCCGGCGGCCGTACGGAGGTCGTGACGCTGATCCTCACCGGGATCGCCGTGAACGCCTTCGCGGGCGCCCTGATCGGTCTGTTCCTCTTCTTCGCGGACACGGCGGCGGTCAACCAGATCACCTTCTGGCAGCTCGGTTCCCTGGCCCAGGCCACCTGGTCCAAGGTGCTGGCGGTGCTGCCGTTCGCGGCCGCGGGACTGGCGGTCGCGCCCCTGTACGCCCGCCGCCTCGACCTCCTGTCCCTCGGCGAGCGTCCCGCGCGGCACCTGGGCGTGGACGTGGAGCGGCTGCGGATCGTGCTGGTGCTGGTCATCGCGCTGCTCACGGCGGCGGCGGTCGGTGTCTCGGGGATCATCGGCTTCGTCGGCCTGGTGATTCCCCATCTGCTGCGGATGGCGGTGGGCCCGGGACACCGGTTCCTCGTCCCGGGCAGCGCGCTCGCCGGCGCGGTGGTGTTGCTCGCCGCCGACCTGACGGCCCGGACGATCGCCTCGCCGGCGGAGTTGCCGCTGGGTGTTCTCACCGCCCTGCTCGGCAGCCCGTTCTTCTTCTGGCTGCTGCGGAAGACGCGGCGCGGGCAAGGAGGGTGGGCCTGAGCGGTTGTATGCCGGCTGCGGGCCGGTGGGGGCTGGTCGCGCCCACGCGGCGGAGCCGCAGAATGCCAGGGCCCCGCGCCCCTCAGGTGGGCCTCGGCGACCCCGGTTTCCACTTCGACCCACTCCGCGCCCTTAGGGAGCCCTTCCATGAAATTCCTGCGTCCCCGTCCGGCCCTTCCACCCGCCGCCGCACCGGGAGATGTCCTTGCCGAAGCCGAAGGTCTTCATGTCCGCCTCGGCGCTCGTGAGGTGCTCCAGGGCGTCGACGTGACCGTCCGTGCCGGTGAGGTACTCGCGCTGGTGGGGCCCAACGGGGCGGGAAAGTCGACCCTGTTGGGCGCCCTCGCCGCCGATCTTCCGGCCGCAGCAGGGGTCGTACGGATACACGGCCGGCCCGCTGACGAGTGGCCGGCGGCCGAACTCGCGCTGCGCCGGGCCGTGCTGCCGCAGGCGGCCTCGCTCTCCTTCCCGTTCACCGTCGAGGAGGTCGTCCGGATGGGCCGGGCGCCCTGGGCCGGTTCGGAGCGGGAGGACGAGGACGACATGGCGGTGGCCGGGGCTATGGAGGCCGCCGACGTGGCCGGGTTCGCCGTACGGCCCTTCTCGGCGCTCAGCGGGGGCGAGCGGGCCCGGGTGGCGCTGGCCCGGGTGCTCGCCCAGCGGGCGCCGCTGCTGCTGCTCGACGAGCCGACCGCCGCGCTGGACCTGCGTCACCAGGAACTGGTGCTGCGGGTCTGCCGGGAGCGGGCGCGGGCCGGGGACGCGGTGGTGGTCGTCCTGCACGATCTCGGGCTCGCGGCGGCCTACGCCCACCGGGTCGCGGTCCTGAGCGCCGGGCGGATCGTGGCGGACGGGCCGCCTGCCGGGATCTTCGAGGAGCGGCTGCTGTCGGACGTCTACCGGCAACCCATCGAGGTGTTTCCGCATCCGCGCACCGGGGCTGTCCTGATCTCACCGGTTCGGGATGTTCGACCTGTGCATCGCCCGTGAATGGGCTTCACTTCACGTCACCTTCAGGACTGGAGCAGACCGCCGCGATCGGAGCATACCCACACAACGTCGACAAGAGGCGAACCACTGAGAATCCGGGTATCGCCGAGGCAAGCCCCAGGTGAGTCTGGGCCGCCTCACCAAACCTGCGTGACCACCGCAGCCCCCACCGCAGCGACCGCGTTCCTGGCGGTGGGCCGGGAGGGCCTGGAGACCGCGCTGTTCGTTGCGGGCGTCGGTGCGTGCGTCCAGCGACGGCACCGAAGGGCCCCTACTCGGGCGTGCTGTTGGGCATCGCGACGGCGGTCCTGTTCGGCTGCCTCTCCTACCGGGCGCCCTGCGCATCAACCTGTCGAGGTCCTTCACCTGGACCGGCGGCGGGCGTCCTCGCCTACGGCTTCCACGACCTCCAGGAGGCCGACATCGTGCCGGGCCTGACGAACAACGCCTTCGACACCAGCGAGACGATCCCGCCGGACGGCTGGTACGGCACGCTCCGCAAGGGCGCCCTCAACTGCCAGCCGGACCCGACCGTCCCCCAGGTCACGGTGTGGGCGCTGTACCTGGTCCCGACGCTCGCGTTCTTCCTCGCCCCGGTAGGGTTCGCCTCCGGGAAGGGGAAGGTGAAGCCAGCTAATGAGCAGGGTGAGCAGGGGTCGCGGCCCTCGAAGTCCTCGGACACCACGAGGACTTCTTGACCGGAGCGCCCTCGTAGCGGCGTCGGTGACCGTGTTGTCCCTGGCCGCGAGCGGCTGTGTCGTGGTGCACGGCGAGCGCGAGGTGCTTCCGGCGGCCACCCGGGCGGAGGCGGCCGAGGCGCTGAGGGATTTCACTGCCGCGTACAACGAGGCGGACAAGGCGTACGACCGTTCCCTGGACGCCGACTACGTCACCGGCGCCCTCGGCGCGATCGACGCGGCCCGGCTGGACGCGGGTCGCGAGGTCAACCCGGCCGGCAACCCGTCGTACGTGCCGCTGGAGTTCACGGACACCAGGTTCACGATCCCCAAGAAGGCGGGCTGGCCGCGCTGGTTCGTCGCGGACTCGGACGCCAACAAGGGTGACGAGGCGCGCTGGCTGCTGGTGTTCACGCGCAGCAACGTGGCCGAGCCGTGGGCGGTGGCGTATCTGACGCTGCTCGACCCGGACGACGTACCGGCGTTCAAGACGGACCAGGCCGGCTGGGCGGAACCGGTGACGGCGAACTCGGCCGAACTGGCCGTCGCGCCCAAGGACTTGAGCGAGGACTACGCGACGTTCCTGAAGGACGGCGGCGGCGACGTCTTCGCGCCGGGTGTGCACACGAGCGCCTGGGTGGCGCAGCGCAAGAAGAGCGCCATCAAACCCGGGCTCGTCACCCAGTACATCGACGAGCCGCTGGTCAAGGACGACTTCGCCCCACTGGGTCTGCGTACGGCGGACGGCGGCGCGCTGGTCTTCTTCGCCACGCACCACTACGAGAAGCAGACCGCCGCACTGGGTACGTCGATCCCGACGCCCAGCGACAGCGTGCTGGCGCTGACGAAGGGCGAGATCAAGCAGTCGCTGACGCTGGAGTTCGTGTCGAACCAGGCGGTGCTGGACCCGGCCAAGGGGTCCGCGAGCCAGGGTGTGGAGTTCCTGAGCCGCATCCAGGGTCTGACGGCGGCGCAGGGAGAGTAACTCCGGCTTGCCGGACGGTGGTTCAGCCGCGGTGGGGCCAGGCCGCGGTGGCGTGGTCGGGCTCCTCGCCGGCGTACCGGGCGCAGGCGTCGGTGAGGACTTCGAGAAGGCTGAGCGGGTCGGGCAGGGCGAACTCCGGCCCACGCACCCAGTACACGCCCTGGTCGGCGGGCAGTCGGGCGGGCGGCACGAGGACGTAGGACCCCCGGCAGTGCCAGCGCAGCCCCGGGTGCTCGTCCATGGTCTCGGGGTGGCAGTCCAGTTCGCAGGGCCACCACTCGTCCTCATCGTCCGGGGTGCCGCGCGTGAGGGTGAAGAACAGCAGCCGTCCGTCGTCGCTCTCGGCGACGGGCCCGACCTCGATACCGGCCCCGAGCAGCCGCTCCAGTGCCTCGCGCCCCGCTTCGAGGGGCACGTCGAGGACGTCGTGGACCATGCCGGTCGCGGTGATGAAGTTGGCCTGCGGCTGATGCCTGGCCCAACGCTCGATCTGGGCGCGGTCGGTGGTGGACTGCGTCTGCCAGGCGAAGGAGATCGGGTGCCGGGCGGGCGTGGGACAGCCGACGCGGTCGCAGGAACAGCGGTAGGCGGAGGGGTGTGCGGCGGGCGCGAGGGGCAGTCCGGCACGGGCGGCGGCGAGCAGCAGTTCCTCACGGCGCCCACTCTCTGCGCCGGTGGTGGTCTCGCCGTGGGCGTCCGTACGGCGCCCACGCAGCCACTGGGAGATCCTGCCCTTCCGGCCCGTCGTACGACCGCCGAACTCCGCGCTCATATATCGCCTCGCCTCGCTGCTGTTGTGCGGACAGCCTGCTCCATGGTCCCACCATCCTGCGTCGCGGGGGGCCGGAGCCGACATCCGGGGTAGGTGGGACGAGGTTCGCGGGGACTGGGATGGGCTGTTTTCCGGTTGATTAGCAGGATTTAGCACCCCCGATTTTCAGCCGTCCTGCCGCGACTACTGCTGACTGCCTCCGATTACCTCCAATTACCTCCGGGTGGGGCGATACCGCCCAGGGCGTAGTCGACGAGGGTGTCCGTGTACTCGTACGTGATGGGCCCGGTGTACTGGAGCCAGCGCTGGGCGAGTGGGGAGACGAGGAGTTCGAGGGCGATACGGGGATCGATGTCGGCACGTACCTGCCCGGCGTCCTGGGCGACGCGCAGGCGCTGGACGTAGAGCTGGAACGAGGGTTCGAGGAGTTTGGCGAAGCACCGGCGACCGAGCTCCTCGTTGACGACGCCTTCGGCGGCGAGGGCGCGGGAGGGGACCGCGAACACGGGGTCGAGCAACTGGTCGACGGTCAGACGGAGCACGGCCTTGAGGTCGGCGGCGAGGTCACCGGTGTCGGGGATGGCGTACTGCCGCCCGGGCCGAGTTGCTTCCGCGGCCTGCTCGCTCAGGTCGAGAAAGGCCTCCATGAGCACCTCCACCTTGGAGGACCACCACCGGTAGATGGTCTGCTTGCCGACGCCAGCCCGGGCGGCGATGCCCTCGATGGTCGCCTTCTGATACCCGACCTCACTGACGAGCGCGAGGGCGGCCTCGTAGATGGCGCGGCGGGACTTCTCGCTGCGGCGGGTGGAGTCGGGGGCGGGCCTGTCGGGGGCGGGTTTCTGGACCATGTCGGCAAGTTATCAGGTTGACAAGACGGAACGTCTCGCCGAAGGTGAGAGGGTCCGATTGAACGAGACGATACGTATCGTCAATCGTCTACGGCAGAAGGAGACACGTCATGGCACGAGGCGGCGGCAACATGCTCGGAGTCGGCGGCACCCGCAGCAACCTGGGCAAGAACGCCCTACGGGGCGGAGGCCGGGGCAAGCACGTGGGCGGCGGGTCGGACCCGCAGGCCCAGAAACGGGAGCTGGTGCGCAAGTTGCAGGAGAAGCGCGCGGAGGAAGAGGGCGCACAGGAGGGACGCACATCGGACAGGGCCGACCCGACGGGCCAGTCGGACCAGTCGGATCGGATGGATCAGTCGGCGGGTTCGTAGACAGCCGCGGGTACGGCCGGGCGGCGGTACCGAAAGCCCCATCACACTCCCTCCCGACCAGGGGGTGCGGCGGGGCTTCTGCATTGAGGCGTTGGCGCTGACGTTCGTCGCCGAGTTCGAGGCCGGCGTCGACCGCGTACGACAAGCCCGGGAAGAAACACGCCAGTTGGAGCGCTGACGGGGGCCGCCCACGTGGCCGGCCACCTTCGAGCAGGACGAGTTCATGATGGGGGCAGGTCCCGTTATTTCATGGCCTGCCCGGACGGTGAGAGCCAATGAGCGGAGGCACGTTCCGGAAATGATCGAGGGCCCCGCTCCACTTTCATGGAACAAGGCCCCCGTCTACGACGATGGAGCAAACTCCCGTCGGGACGACAGGATGTGAACCTGCGACCCCTTACCCCCGGGAGCGATGGCCACGACATCGACTGCAAGATCGACGAATTCGACCCAAGCAACTCAAGTCCAGCGTGCTCAAGAGCGCCCGACGCAAGTGGCCGCGTCTAAATTTTTGCCCCGGACTGCCGGGGCTTTCCCGCCTCGATAATGTTCGATTTTTCGGCTTGCCGGGCGACGGCAAAATCACGATTCCGCAGTGTTTGCAGACGATGCGCTTCCGGCAGGTCAGGAATGGTCAGGAGGCGGTCACACGCTTCGAGGGAACTCTGAATATCCCCTACCCAGTAGGAAACGATGGAATATTCGAAGAGCAGCCCCCACTTGTAGACCCATGGGTGAGTGAAGAGAATATCGTCGGGCTCCTCGCGATTGATCCCCGCACACGCGAAGGCATGCCCGGCACGATAGTTTCCACGCTTCCGCAGCCGTGAGACCAATTCGAAGCACGCTTCAAGGCGCTGCGGCCGCTGCTCCCATGCCCGCGAGAGGGTGTCCATGGCTCCCGGCCAGTCACCGGACTCATCCTTGAGGATTCCTGCCTGCAGGAGTGCGTAGTAGATCTCCTCTCCCCAGCCACCCATCCCCGCACGGCGCTCGTAAAGGGCGATCGCCTCTTCAGTGCGACCCATGTCACGCATGGTCTGGGCGAGGTAGAACGTGCTGCGCGCGTCTGTGGGATCGCGCTCGATCTCCGCGCTCAGCAGGGCCATGTCCCGTTCGAACTTGTCGTGCCGGGAGCCGCCGTCGGCGAAGTGCTCGATCACGAGGGCGTCGAGGTTCTCCTGTTCGTGCTCCTCGTCGGCAGTCAGGTACTCGTGTGTCACGCCCTCGTAGCGCCAGTGCAAATCACCGCGGACGAGACGCTTGATCCGGTAGGCAAGACTGCCGGCGTGCGGGATCATGTAGGACGCACAGGACAGCGCAGGCAATGGCCCTTCTTGCCTGATAGTCATGTCGGCGTCCATCAGAAGCAGGTAGTCGGCTTTCCCGCGGGCGCGTTCGATGTTAAGTGTGCGATTTACCCCGAAGTCAACCCAAGGGTCGTCGTGCAACTCGCCGGGGACACCATCGAAGGCTTTTCGAATCAGATCCTGAGTGCCATCCGTCGAGCCCGTGTCAGAGATGATCCAGGTGTCGACGATGTCTCGCACCGAGGCGATACACCGCTCAATTACGGCCGATTCGTTCTTCACGATCATGCAGAGGCAGATGGTCGGTTTCATGGTTCTGTCCCTACCTTCGAGTTTCCAATCGAGCATGACGATAAAAGCCTGAATCACGTGGGATGAAGTCGCCGTAATCACTTTAGACACTTCGACTCAAGGATTGTCGACGCAACGCCGATTCTTGTTATGAGCGCGCCGGGCCGGGCGGCAGGAAGCGGGCGCGTGCCGGTAGACCGCCTGCCACCCTTGCCTCACGGAGGAGATACACACCCAGCAGGTGTCACGGAGTTGGCCGTTCGCGTCGAAGTCCGCCAGAAAATGCCATGCCCATGACAATAGGGGGCTAGCAGGCGGCCCGGGCGGAGCGGCAATGTCACCCAAAGTGCGCGCGTCGTCGCGCATGGTAATGATGTGGATGTCGCCTCTTCCGGGGTGGCGTGACATTCGACTTCGCGAAATCAGGAGACCGCATGAGTCCTGACTCCAGGACAAGTTCCTCACTCGGGCCGCTCCCGCTCCCCAGGCGGAGCACGTGGATCGCGGGCAGCAGCCTCGCATCCCTCGCTCTCGTACTCACGGGCATGGCCAGCCCGGCTCTCGCGATGGAGCACACGAAGACGGTCGCCAACATAGCCTCCGCCGCCCGCCCGGGTGGCGACGAATGCCGAGACGGCCACTGCGGCGACCAGGGCCACTACGGCGAGCACGGCGACCACGGCGACCACGGCCAGCAGGGCCCGACCGGCCCCACGGGGCCCACGGGGCCGACGGGGCCGACCGGCCCTGCGGGGACCGATGGCACGGACGGCACGGACGGTGCGACCGGCCCCACCGGCCCCACCGGCCCGACCGGCCCTGCGGGTGCCGACGGCGCTGACGGTGCCACCGGACCCACCGGCCCCGCTGGCGCTGACGGTGCTGACGGTGCTGACGGCGCCACCGGCCCGACCGGCCCCGCAGGTG
>NZ_JAVFVX010000087.1:15713-33234 GCF_033441795.1 Streptomyces sp. ADMS
CCGACGGCGCAGACGGAGCCACCGGACCCACCGGCCCCGCTGGCGCTGACGGTGCCACCGGCCCGACCGGCCCCGCAGGTGCCGACGGCGCTGACGGTGCCACCGGACCCACCGGTCCTGCGGGTGTCGACGGTGCCGTGGGTGCCACCGGACCCACGGGCGCTACCGGTCCCACTGGCCCCGCCGGACCGCTGGATGCGCAGATTCTCTCGCAGGACTACAACGTCCTGTTGGGCGTCAACGCGTCCTACGACTCCCCGTCATGTCCGGCCGGCACCACTGCCATCTCTGGAGGGCTGTCTGCCACTGGCCTCGCCACCGTCCTCGGGCAGACCTACCCGAACGGGGACCACTGGACCGTGACCGCGACGGCGGGTGTCGCCACCACCATTACGGTCTACGTGGTCTGCAGCTGACCCCACACCTCACGACCGCCCTTTGCACATATGAGTCCCCGCCGGGCTTCCGGCGGGGACTTATGCGCGCTGAGACTCCGCCTTGGCTCGGTGCGGCGGAAGAGCTGCCTTCGGCGTTCCGTCCAAGGCAAGAAGAGCGCGCCGAGGGGGTCGGTGAGGCGCCGCCCTAGGGGCACACCGCAGCGCGCTACGCTCCCTGCCGAGCCGGCCCACGGCCATGGCCACGGCCACGGCCACCGGGACTGGTCCCCCATTGGTCCCCAAACGATCGTGGAGGACATGCTCGACGAGGGTGTCCGTGTACTCGTACGAGATCGGCCCGGTGTGCTGGAGCCAGCGCTGCGCGAGCGGGGAGACGAAGAACTCGAGGGCGATACGGGGATCGACGCCGCCCGCGCCGCCCCCGCGTCCCCAAGCGTCCCCCTCCACATCCGTCATCCGTCCCGGCTCGCGGGACCATTGACCCCGGGCTCATGTACGACCACGGCGGCAGCGCCCCCTGCGGGTGACGCCGCCGATATTCGCTTGCGTGCCCTCCGCACCCGGGCCAACGTCGCCTGACACCTGACGAAGGCAGGAACAGAGAAGATGACCACGCAGACCCACCCAGTCGACCACGAACTCATCCAGGCCGCGGCACACATCGCCCGCACCCGCTGCCGGGGCGACAACCACACCATGGCAGCCGCGGCCCGTACTCAGGACGGCCGGATCGTCACGGCGGTGAACGCCTACCACTTCACCGGAGGCCCCTGCGCCGAACTGGTCCTCATCGGCACGGCAGCCGCCCAGGGCGCCTACGACCTGGACACGATCGTCGCCGTGGGCGACCGCGACCGGGGAGTCGTTCCGCCATGCGGCCGATGCCGCCAGGTCCTCCTCGACTATTTCCCCACCCTCAGGGTCATCGTCGGCGAAGGTGAGCGCGTCCGAACCGTCCTCATCACCGACTTGCTGCCCGAAAGCTACGTATGGGCCGACCATCAACTCGACGCCGAGCAAGCCGAGTGAGCCGCTGCCTGCAACGGGCCCGCGAACAGATCCCAGCGCCCGGACAGCTACCACCTGGACTACTTGAGCACCAAGGTGCACTTCGGCGGGCACGTCGTGGCTACGACGAACAGGACGCCTACCTGGTGGACACCGACCCGCAGGGCGGAGCCGTCTCCACCAGCCTGGCCGGCCTTGCCAGGGCCGTGCGCGGCCCCATGACCGCCAGGCACCGCTCCTTCACCATCACAGCGCCCAGCAGCCCGACGCCACCGCAGGACCGGATCATCCCCGCGATCAAGACCTGCGCCGACGCCTTCCTGAACCCGCCCATCGCGAACCTGGGCCACCGGGGCATCGAGAAGACCGCCGGGCAAGTGCCGAAGTGGTTGCAGCGCAGCGCCAATCCGCGGGAAGACCTGCTGCGGACCGCCGCCCTCTGGACACAGGTGGCCGCACTCCTCGCGACGGCAGGCGAATCCGGCGACGCGAGGAACCTCACGCAGGCCGGCTCCATCCTCCACGAGCTCTCGCGCATCGAACGCGAGGCGATGCGAACACTCACCCTGTTCCAGGGCTGAACTGGTTCCCGCTCTCCTCCACCGGCGGCCAGGCGTCCCCCCAGTCCGCATCGCGGGCGGCCCGGTAGAGGAGCCCGTGCCGCTTCGTGACCGTGGCCCGACGCAGCGAGGGTTCTGTCTCGCACAGGTCCAGGAGCACCTGGCCCTTGCGGATCTGCGGCTTGCGTACGACGCGGGCGGTGGCCGGGGTCACCGGGAAGCGGGTCGCGGCGACGTAGCTGAACTTCTCGTCCTCGTACGGCAGCGAGCCTCCCTTCACCTGGCGGTGGAGGGAGGAGCGGCTGACGCGGGCGGAGAAGTGGCACCAGTCCTCGCCGGGGACGATCGGGCAGGCCGCGCCGTGCGGGCAGGGGGCGGCGATGTGGAACCCCGTGCGGATCAGCTGGTCGCGGGCCTCGACGACTCGGAGGTAGCCGTCGGGGGTGCCGGGCTCGATGACGACGACGGCCTGGGCTGCGCCTGCCGCTGTGTCGACCACAGAGGTTCGGTCGGCCTCGGTCAGCTCCCCGAGCACGTAGGAGATCGTGACGAGATCAGCGCTCTCGATTCTGAGCGCCGCTCCGATACGAGAGCGCTGCCACTCGGCACCCTTCAACTCCGGGTTGGCGGCGGCGATCTCCCGCCCGAGGGCGAGGGCGGGCTCGGCCCAGTCCAGCACGGTGACCGGTCGGACGCCCTCCCAGACCGCGTTGACGGCCCAGGTCGCGGCCCCCGTCCCGCCCCCGACGTCGACATGACTGCCGGGCGCCCAGTCGGGCGCCGCCTCGGCGAAGGCCTCCAGCGCCGAGCACACCGCCTCGAAGGTGGCCGGCATCCGGTAGGCGGCGTACGCGGCCACGTCGGAACCGTCCCGCAGTACGGGCGCGTCGGTCGGCGTCCGCCCCCGATAGTTGGCGATCAGCCGCTCGACCGCCTGTGCGGCCACCTTCGGCGGCAGCCCGTCGAGCAGACCGGCGAGAGCGACGCGCAGGGCGTCGGCTGGGGAAACGGGGGTGTTCACAAGGTGATTCTAGAGGTGGGGGCGAAGGCGGCGATTCCCTCGTAAATCGCTGTGAGCCCCGCAAATGCTGGGCATGGTGGGCCTGATCTGGTGGAACGTCGCTCCCCGGTACCTTCGTGCCGCAGATCGCGGGCTCGCGCGGCACGGCGCGGACAGGAGGAAATGCGGGCCACGGAGTTGATGAATCAAAGCACGTGGAGAACGCGCCGGGCCCGGCAGCTTGCGGGTGAGACGGTGGACGAAATCGATCGGGCGAGCCTGCCGCAACCGGCGGCTCGGCCGAGAATACGCCCGACGAGGCGCTCCTCGCATTAGGGGTTTCCCTCAGGTAGGGCCGTGACCTGCGGAAATATCTACCGCCGGGGATCTGGTCGGCGCACCCTCACCTCCCCCGCACCCCCCGAGCCACCCGGTCCCCCACCCGGACCCGGGGCCCGTTGCCGACGCGCCCCCAACTTCGTTTCGGGTGAACCGCGTTGGTGAGCAGTACCACGAAGGTGTCCGTGGCGCGGTCCAGGACCAGGGACGTTCCCGTGAACCCGGTGTGTCCCGCCGCTCCCCGTCCCGCCAACTCGCCCATGAACCACGGCTGGTCGATGGCGAAACCCAGGCCCGGCGGGGTCAGCAGCAGCTCCACGTAGTCCTGGCCCAGGATGCGTGCCGGGCCGTACGCGCCGCCCGCCAGCAGGCAGCGGCTGAGGACCGCCAGGTCGTGGGCCGTGGAGAACAGGCCCGCGTGGCCCGCCACCCCGCCCAGTGCCCACGCGTTCTCGTCGTGGACCTCGCCCCTCACCATTCCCCGTTCCGCCCTGGCCCACGGTCTGCGCTGGTCCTCGGTCGCCGCCGCGTCGGGGCAGGGGCCGAAGTCGGTGGACGTCATGCCGAGGGGGCGGGTGATGCCCTGGCGGATCAGGACGTCCAGTGTCCGGCCCGTGACGCGCTCCAGGACATACTGGAGGAGCAGCGTGTTCAGGTCCGAGTAGGTGTAGGCACCCGGAGGGGACGACGGTGGTTCCGACCGCAGCAGCGCTCTGCGGGCCTCGTCGTCCGGGCAGTCGTACAGCGGGAGTTCGGGGCGCAGGCCGGAGGTGTGGGTGAGCAACTGCCGTACGGTGATGTCGTGTTCGGCCGCCGCCGTGAAGTCCGGCAGGTACGCGGCCACCCGGGCGTCCATGCCCAGCGTGCCGCGCTCCACCTGCTGCACCGCCGCCACCGCAGTGAACAGCTTTGTCAGTGAGGCGAGGTCGAAGGGCGTTGACATCGTTGCCCGGACCCGCGCCTCCGGGGGGAGTTCCACGCCGGTGTCCGTGCGCTCGTCGTACGACGAGTACCGCATCGCCCAGCCCGCCGCCGCCTGCACCGCGATCACCGGACCGCGCCCGACGATCACGACCGCGGCCGGGGCCCAGGGGCGGTCGCCGGCCGTGAGGGCGCGTACCTCTCGTACGAGGTGACGCATCTCCTCGGGGTCCAGGCCGGCCCGTTCCGGGGTGTCGACGCGCAGTCTCGGTGCGGCGTTCAGCTCTCCGCTCCCTCCAGGGTCGTACGTCTGTTCCAGGGACGGCACATTCCCACGAAGCAGCCGACCGCCACCAGTGCTGCCGCCAGTTGGACGACCGCCATCGGGACGGCGGTGTCCTCGCCGGCGATGCCCACCAGCGGGGAGGCGACCGCACCGATCAGGAAGGAGGTGGTGCCCAGGAGGGCGGATGCGGCGCCTGCCGAGTGGCGCGTGCGCATCAGGGCGAGGGTCTGGGTGTTGGGCATCGCCAGGCCCATCGCAGACATCAGCACGAAGAGCGCCACCGCCACCGGGAGCAGGCCCGCCTCGCCGAAGACTCCCGCCGACATCAGCAGCAGCGCCGTCGCGGCCAGCGTGACGACAGCCAGGCCCACCGCCAGCACCTTGTCCATGGACACCCGGCCGACCAGCACCTTGCCGTTGATCTGGCCGACGATCACCAGCCCGACCGAGTTGACGCCGAACAGCAGGCTGAACGTCTGCGGGGAGGCGCCGTAGATCTCCTGGATCACGAAGGGGGACGCGGCGATGTACGCGAACAGTGCCGCGAAGGCGAAGCCGCCCGCCAGGACGTACCCGGTGAAGACCCGGTCCGCGAGGAGTGTGCGCATGGCGCGCAGTGCCTCGCCGACTCCGCCGCTGTGCCGGTCGGCCCGGTCGAGGGTCTCCGGGAGGCGGAACCAGACCAGCACGGCCAGCGCGATCCCGACCACCGTGAGGACCGCGAACACGCCCCGCCAGTCCGTCACGCGCAGGATCTGGCCGCCGATGAGCGGCGCGACGACCGGGGCGACCCCCGAGATCAGCATCAGGGTGGAGAAGAAGCGGGCCATGGCCACGCCGTCGTACAGGTCCCGTACGACCGCCCGGGCTATGACGATCCCGGCCGAGCCCGCCAGGCCCTGGAGCAGCCGGAAGGCGACCAGGAACTCCAGGCTCGGCGCGAGGCCACACAGGAGGGTGGCCACGACGTACACCGCCAGGCCCGCCAGCAGGGGGCGTCGGCGACCCCATCGGTCGCTCATGGGGCCGATCAGGAGCTGTCCGAGGGCCATGCCCGCCAGACAGGCGGTGAGGGTCAGCTGGACGCTCGCGGCGGACGCGTGCAGGGAGGTCGTGACCTCGGGGAGCGCCGGGAGGTACATGTCCATCGCCAGCGGGGGCGTCGCCGTCAGCCCGCCGAGGACGAAGGTGACGAGGAGGCCGGTGCGGCGGAGGGACCGTGGGGAGTGCGGGGGGCGCGGGGCGGGCACGGGTGCGGGTGCGGACACGGTTGCGGGTCCTGATACGGACACCGGTACGGGTATGTCTCCCTGGGGACACTTCTCGTCCCGCGCGGTTCGGCCACGCTCGGGCATGTGCCCCTCCCTTTTCGAGTAGTCCGCCACCTATGCTCTCAGCTCATAACAGGCTGTTCGTACAGCGTGTTCGAGGTCACAGCGGCCGCAGAGGGCAAGAGGCCGAACAGAACGCAACACAGGGACTAGGGGCTGGCATGTCGGCTGAACGCGTGCGGTGGGGAATTCTCGCTACGGGTGGGATCGCGGCGGCGTTCGCGGCGGATCTGGTGGATCTGCCGGACGCCGAGCTCGTCGCGGTCGCCTCGCGGACGGAGGCCTCCGCGAAGGCGTTCGCGGAACGGTTCGGCATCCCGCGGGCCTACGGCGACTGGGCGTCGCTGGCCGAGGACGCCGACGTGGACGTGGTGTACGTCGCCACTCCGCACTCGGCGCACCGGGCCGCCGCCGGCCTGTGTCTGGAGGCCGGGCGCAACGTCCTGTGCGAGAAGGCGTTCACGCTGAACGTCCGGGAGGCGGAGGAACTGGTCGCGCTGGCGAAGGAGCGCGGCGCCTTCCTGATGGAGGGCATGTGGACGTACTGCAACCCGGTCGTACGGCGGCTGAAGGCGCTGGTCGACGACGGGGCGATCGGGGACGTTCGGACCGTGCAGGCCGACTTCGGCCTGGAGGGCCCCTTCCCGCCCTCGCACCGGCTGCGTGACCCGGCGCAGGGCGGCGGGGCGCTGCTCGACCTGGGCGTCTACCCGGTGTCGTTCGCTCATCTGCTGCTCGGGGAGCCCGACGGCATCTCGGCGAGAGCGGTGCTCTCCGAGGAGAACGTCGATCTCCAGACGGGAGCACTGCTCTCGTGGGAGAGCGGCGCTCTCGCGTCGGTGCACTGCTCCATCGTGGGCGGTACGGCCAACGGCGCGTCGGTCACCGGTTCCAGGGGCCGGATCGACGTACCCGACGGGTTCTTCTTCGCGGACCGGTTCGTGCTGCACCGCGACGGCCGTGACCCCGAGGAGTTCGTCGCCGCCCCCGACCACGGCGCCCGCAACAGCTTCCGGCACGAGGCCACCGAGGTGATGCGCGCCCTGCGGGCCGGCGAGACCGAGTCCCCGCTCGTCCCGCTCGACGGCACCCTCGCCGTGATGCGGACGCTGGACACCATCCGGGAGCAGATCGGCGTCCGCTATCCCGGCGAGGTCCGCTGATGAGCGACGAGCAGCCGACGTCCGCCGTAAAGGGAAAGATCGCGATCGTCACCGGCGCCGGTTTCGGCATCGGGCGCGCGGTCGCCCTCGAACTGCTCGGCGCCGGCTGGTCGGTGGCGCTCGCGGGACGCCGTACCGAGCGCCTGGAGGAGGCTGCGGCGCTCGCGCCCGAGGCCACACGCAAGGGCGCCTCTCTCGTCGTACGGGCCGATGTGGCCCAGCCCAGCGACGTGGCCGCCCTGTTCGCGGCCGTGCTTGAGCGGTTCGGGCGGCTCGATCTGCTGTTCAACAACGCGGGCACGTTCGGGCCGGGCGGGGTGGCCGTCGAGGATCTGGCGTACGAGGCGTGGCGGCACGTCGTGGACACCAACCTCAACGGGGCGTTCCTGTGCGCGCAGGCGGCGTACCGGCAGATGAAGGAGCAGGATCCGCAGGGCGGCCGGATCGTCAACAACGGGTCGATCTCCGCGCACACGCCCCGGCCGCACTCGGCGCCGTACACCGCGACCAAGCACGCGCTGACGGGCCTGACAAAGGCGATGTCGCTGGACGGGCGGCCGTACCGGATCGCGGTCTCGCAGATCGACATCGGGAACGCGGCGACGGACATGACCGCGCGCATGCGAACGGGCGCTCTTCAGGCGAACGGGGAGGTGACGCCGGAGCCCGTCATGGACGTGGCGGACGTGGCGCGCACCGTGCGGCACATGGCGGAGCTGCCGTTGGAGGCGAATGTGCAGTTCGCGACGGTTCTGGCCACTGCGATGCCCTATGTGGGGCGCGGCTGAGGAAGCCTCGCGCACTCATTCGAAGACTCAACCTGCACAACCGGAATTGATTGCTCCGTAGCGTTCGGGCCGGTCGCAGGCATATGCTCAACTCGCCTTCTCCACCAGAGCTTCACACTTGATGCTCCGGGGTTCCGGTAGTTCACAACGGACCGCACCGAGGGGGGAGTCGACAGCCGCTCCATGGCGCATCCGGGTGGGGGTGGACCTCGCGCGGGACCGCGGGGTACGCACCGGGTCATGGGGCGGCTGTCGTGTGCGCCGGCACAGGGCTCGTGGTCGTTCACAGGGTCCGTAACCGTTTCGGTCCCGTTTTCTCAGTCCCCGCACATCCTCTACCCAGCCCCGCTCAAAGGTTCCTCCCTAGCTTGTGGCAGCGCCCACATGGGGCGCCAAGAACCTTTGAGGAACGGGATGTTTGGCATCTATCTCAAGCGTGAGCTGAGCCGGCGCAAGAAGGCGGCTCTGGTCATCGCCATGGGTCTGGCGCTCGGTATCGCGCTGGTCATCACCGTCAACTCGGTGTCGGCCGGCATGCAACAGGCACAGGACAAGGTCCTGCAGTCCCTCTACGGTCTCGGCACCGACATGACCGTCACCAAGGCCAGGTCGGCGCCGACCGGCAACAGCCAGTCGGACCGGCCGAACTTCGAGTTCGACGCCAGCGCGAACGACTCTGACGAGACGCAGAGCAGCGACCGCGTGATGACCCAGGGCGGGCAGACCCTGAAGTCGGCGCTGGTCACCGAGGTCGCCGGCCAGAAGGGCGTGTCGGCGGCGGTGGGCGCGCTGAGTCTCAGCGTCACGAAGGTCGACGGCTCCTTCACCCAGGGCGAGGCGCAGACCGACAGTTCGTCGTCCTCGGCCTCCTCCGGTCAGCAGGGCGCTCCCGGCGGCGGTCAGGGCGGCGGATCCGGCAGCACCGCCCCGCCGCAGGTGCGGGGTGGTGGCGCCTCGTTCGACGTCAACTCCTACTCCGTCACGGGCATCGACGTGACGAACCAGGAACTCGGCCCGCTCGCCACCACGACGATCACCAGCGGCAAGACGTTCACGGCGGCGCAGACCAACGCGAAGGTCACGGTGCTCAGCAAGTCGTACGCCAAGGAGAACGAGTACACGGTCGGCGAGACCGTCACGATCTCCGGTACGAAGTACAAGGTCATCGGCATCGCGACGCCCGAGAGCAGCGAGTCCACGACCGACGTCTACCTGCCGCTCAAGCAGGCGCAGACCCTCGGCGACTCCGCGAACCTGGTCACCACGATCTACGTCCAGGCGGCCGACTCGAAGCAGATCAACACCGTCAAGTCGACGATCCAGAAGAACATCTCGGGTACGACCGTCACGACCTCCGCCGATCTCGCGGAGACCGTCTCCGGCTCCCTCTCCACGGCCTCGAACCTGGCGACCAGCGTCGGCAAGTGGCTGTCCGTCGCGGTGCTCGCGGCGGCGTTCCTGGTGGCCGCGCTGCTCACCTCGTCGGCCGTGTCCCGCCGGGTGCGGGAGTTCGGCACGCTGAAGGCACTGGGCTGGCCCTCGCGCAGGGTGACCCGGCAGGTCGTCGGCGAGTCCATCGTGAACGGTCTGCTCGGCGGCGCGCTCGGCATCGGCCTCGGCCTCGCGGCGGCGTACGCGGTGACCGCGGTCAGCCCGAAGCTGACCGCGGAACTCGGCAACACCGGCGGTGGCGGCATGGGCGGCGGCCCCGGCGGTGGCGGCGGCCCGGGTCAGCAGTCGGCGGCCAACACGATGGAGATCGCGCTGTCGGCGCCCGTCTCCCTCACCACCATCGCGCTCGCGGCGGGCCTCGCCATCACCGGCGGTCTGATCGCCGGGGCGATGGGCGGCTGGCGGGCCTCACGGATGCGTCCGGCGGACGCGCTGCGCAGCGTGTCGTAGCCCCTCCCCGCAGCCTCCCCCCCAGCTCCCGATTTCCCCCCTCCCCCTGCCCCAATTCCCGTACGTCACGGAGTCGTTCATGTACAAGCTCACCGGTGTCAGCAAGAGATACACGCGGGGCAAGGAGACGGTGGAGGCGCTGCGCGGCATCGACCTCGTCATCGAGGACGGCGACCAGCTCGTCATCCAGGGCCCAACCGGCGGCGGCAAGTCCACCCTCCTGCAGATGATCGGCGGCCTGGACCGGCCGACCGAGGGCAGCGTCGAACTGGACGGTGTCGATCTCGGCGCCATCAGCGAGGCCAAGCTGACCCGGCTGCGCGCCGAGAAGATCGGCATCATCTTCCAGGCGTTCAACCTCATCCCGACGCTGACCGCGCAGGAGAACGTCGAGACGGCCCTCGTACCGCTCGGTGTGAAGCCCGCCGAGCGGCGCGAGAGGGCGGCCGAGGCTCTGAGCTCGGTCGGTCTCGGCGACCGCCTGTCCCACGCGCCGACCGAGCTGTCCGGCGGTCAGCAGCAGCGGGTCGCCATCGCCCGCGCCCTGGTGAAGAAGCCGAAGGTGCTGCTCGCGGACGAGCCCACCGGCAACCTCGACGAGGGCACACGCGACGACATCATGGCACTGCTCGAAGGGCTGTGGCGCGAGTACGGGCTGACGTTCGTCATGGTCACCCATGACTCGTCGATCGCCCGCAGGGCCCCCCGGGTCGCGACGATCAAGGCAGGTCAGCTCACGGTCACCGAGCAGGATCAGTACGTCGGTTGAGCGCCTGCGGTTTCTGACCGCGGGTCCGTTGCGGCTGGTCGCGCCCACGCGGTGGAGCCGCATGCCGAGACAGCCCCGCGCCCCCTCGGGGCGCAGCCGCTCACCGCCCGAGCAGCTGGTCGATCTCGGCCAGCTGCTCTGCGGTGAGCGGCCCTTTCGCGATCGCACCGGCGTTCTCCTCGGCCTGCGCGACGGACCGGAAACCAGGGATCGGGACGGTACGGGGGCTGCGCGCCCACAGCCAGCCGAGGGCGCCCTGGGCGAGCGTACGGCCGCCGCTGGTGAGGACGGAGCGGAGCCCGTCGACGCGGGCCAGCCAGTCCGGGTCGGCGCCCGCACCGGCCGTGAAGCCCGGCAGCCAGGCGGGCGGCGCGTTGCGGATGTCCCCCGCTTCGAGTGCCTGCCCGGCGGCCCGTTTCCCCGCCAGCAGCCCCATGGCGAGCGGACTGCGGTTGATGCTGGCGAGGCCCGACTCCTCGCAGAGCGCCAGCATTTCGGGCGCGTCCTGCATGACGTTCAGACAGTGCTGTACGGCGGCGCAGTGCGGCCCCTGGGCGAAGAGGGCGGCGCGGGCGGGGTCGTCGGTGCTCCAGGCGTAGGCGCGGATGAGCCCTTCGGCCACCAACTCCTCACAGACGTCCCGGAGTTGCGTGGCGGCCTCCAAGTCGCCCTCGGACAGGTGCAGTTGGTACAGGTCCACATAGTCGGTGCCGAGGCGGGCAAGGGAGGCGGTGAGGGCACGCCGGACGTACTCGGGGCTGTCGTCCTGGCCGTCCGCGACGCGTGTCCGCTCGTCGAAGAGGTTGCCCCACTTCGTGGCGATCACGACCTCCGTACGGTGCTTGCCGAGGGCCCGGCCGAGGACGCGCTCGCTGTGTCCGGTGCCGTACACGTCGGCGGTGTCGAAGAAGGTCACGCCGAGGTCGAGGGCGCGCCGGACGGCCCGTTCGGACTCGTCGTCGTCGACCCTGCCCCAGCCGAGGGGCTGTCCGCCGGGCGCGCCCCACTCGCCGCCGATGGCCCAGCAGCCGAAGCCGAGGGGGCTGACCTCGATGCCGCTGCGGCCCAGGCCCCGGTTCGCGAGGGTCTGTGTCGTGCGTGTGCTGTCCGTGGTCTCCATGGGTCAGGACAGTAGGAGTTGGAGCCCACTTCAACGCAAGGGGACGTACCGACGGCTCGACTCGTACGGAGGTCAGGCCTCACCCGTCTCGAAGCGCAGGATGCGGCCGTCGTCGACGGTGAAGGTCCACTTCGTGCGCATCTCGCCCCAGGTGTCGTTGCTGTAGTCGGCGACGAGGACGCGGCCTCCCCGCAACTCCTTGGCGACCTGCATGTGCCCGTGGGAGGAGAAGATCTCGCGCTCGGTCCAGTCGGCGAGGTCACGGTCCGAGCCGTCGTCGGACATGGTCGCGCCGGGTGCGAGAACGGCCTCGAACGCCTCACGGTCGTGCGCGTTCACGGCGTCGACGAAGGCCCGGACAGCCGGGTCGCTGAGCTTGGCGGTCTGAATCGTCATGCCGGTCAGACTTGCACCGCCTCCGGGCACCCGCCACCCGAACGGCGGCCCGGACGCTCCCGGCGGGTGCGGCCCGGACGATCGGTGGGACGGTGGAGGCATGACCTGTAACAACCGATACGACCGGCGTGATCTGGGGCTCCTGCTGCTCCGCCTGGGAACGGGCGGGGTGCTGGCGGCGCACGGCGCGCAGAAGCTGTTCGGGTGGTTCGGCGGGCACGGCATCGAAGGCACCGGCGCCTTCATGGAGTCCGTCGGCTTCGAGCCCGGAAAGGCCAGCGCCACGGCGTCGGGCCTCGCGGAGTCGGGCGGCGGTGCGCTGCTCGCGCTGGGCCTGGCGACTCCGGCGGCCGGCGCGGCGGCGGCCGGCGCGATGGTGGGCGCCACCGCCGTGCACGCGCCCAACGGTTTCTTCAACGCGGGCGGCGGCTACGAGTACGCCGCCACCCTGGGCCTCGCCGCTGCGGGCCTCGCGGTGACGGGGCCGGGCCGGCTCTCCCTCGACCACGCGCTGGGCCACGTACTCGACCGCGGCTGGATGGTCCCGGCGGCGCTCGCCGGGACGGCGGCGGTCACGGCGCTGGTCGTGGGGGCGCGCAACCGGCGGGTGCGGGAGCGTCAACAGGGCACGCAGGAACCGCTGTTCGACGAGTAGACGAACAGCGGATCGATCCGGGGTCGCCGGGTCGCATAGGA
Organism: Streptomyces sp. ADMS; assembly: GCF_033441795.1. Classification (NCBI taxonomy): domain Bacteria; kingdom Bacillati; phylum Actinomycetota; class Actinomycetes; order Kitasatosporales; family Streptomycetaceae; genus Streptomyces; species Streptomyces sp. ADMS. The sequence goes on from NZ_JAVFVX010000087.1 coordinate 28,391, forward strand.
GGCTTCTCCCATGGCCGATGACGACGTCTGGGCAGCGATCGACGACCTCTGGACCTGGCTCGACGCCAACCAGGCGCATCCCGCCCGCGAAAGCCTCCTTTTGCGCATGCTGAAGCTGACCGAGGAGGTCGGCGAGGTCGCCCAGGCGGTGATCGGCGCGACCGGCCAGAACCCGCGCAAGGGCACCAGTCACACGTGGGACGACGTCCAGTCCGAGCTGTGCGACGTCGTGGTCACGGCGATGGTGGCCCTGCGCACCCTGACCCCGGACGCGCGCGAGGTCTTCACGGCCCGTCTGGAGCGGGTCAGGGGACGTTCCCTGGGACCTTCGACCCCCTGAGCGGCGCCCGCACCGCACTACCGACAGGTACGGGCCGCGCAGGGGATCGCCGGCCGTCGGATCGCCGGCGCTGCGCCGCTCGACCAACCGGGCGACCTGGGCGCGCAGTCGGGAGAGGCGGGCGAGGAGCCGGGGGGCCGCTGTGAGAGTGGAGGGGCCGGCCGTCACGGGAGTCACGGAGGTCCGAGCAGCCCTTTGAGGACCTCGTCCATCTCGGGATCACTTCGCGCTCCCCGCGCCCTGCCTGCCGTACGCCCACGTGCCGTTGGCCATGGTCTCCGCCATCGTGCCGTGCCGGGCGTGCGTCCGCGCAGGAACGCAAGGGACGGACTGCGGGCAGAAGTTGCCGCCCGCGCGCCACATTCGATTGCCCGTTCGGTCAGATGTAGCCTTCGCGGAGGGCATAGGCCACCGCATGCGCCCGGTTGCGCAGATGCAGCCGGGTGGTGAGCCCATGCATCACGTTCTTGACCGTGCGCTCGGAGTAGGACAGCTTGCCGGCGATCTCCCCCGTGTCGAGTCCCTCGGCGACGAGGCGCAGGACATCCACCTCACGCGGCGCGAGGCCCGAGGAGGGGGCACCGGGCTGGCCGGCCGCCGAGCGGTGCAGTGTGCCCACCTGGCTGATCAGCCGGCCGAGCAGGTCGGAGGGGAGGTCGCCCTCTCCCCGGGCGGCGGCGAGCACGGCCTGCGCCAGCTTGTGTCCGGTGGCCTCGTGGCGCCAGACGATGGCTCCGACGCCGCACTCGATGACGTCCAGGAGTTCACTCTCGCGCAGCGTGCCCACCACGAGAACGGCCTTGGCGCCCTCGCTTCGGACGAGTCTGCGCAGCCGCGACAGCGTGGCCTCGTCGAGGGTCTCGCTGACCAGCAGGGCAACGACGCCGGGCCCGCTGTCGGTCTCCTCGCGGAGGTCGACCACCGGGTGCTGCCGCAACTGGCTGACCGCGCCGGCGCGGGAGATCGGATCGGCCGCGTGCACCGCGACGGGTACGCGCCGCCCGGAGTCGGCCGGCCCCATGGTGGCCCTCGTGCCGGGCGCTGCCCCGGAGCCGGGGCCCGTGGTGCGGAGTGTGCTGCGCAAGAACTGCCCCCAGGGTCAGGTGCCACCACCGGCGAGCGGTCGGTGGCAGACGTGCACAGCCAACACTTCTGTGGCACATGGGGCGCGCACAATCGTGGACGACCACGAGACACACCACGAGATCGCCCACCAGTTCGACCACGAGACAGGCCAGAAACCCACCCACGACAGGAGGCGGGCATGCCGTCCGCACCGCTTTACGAGCGCCGGGAGGCCCTGGCACTGGTGGCCGACGAGGCCGCACGCGCCCGCGCGGGCACCGGCCGCCTGGTCCTGCTGCGCGGCGCCACCGGCACCGGCCGCACCGCACTCCTGGAGGCGGCCACCGAGAGCGCGCAGGCGCACGGCATGCGCGTCCTGCGCGTCCGCTGCTCACCCGAGGGCAGCACAACCGGCACACACCTCGCCGTCATAGAGCAACTACTCTCCCCCCTTGAGGAGTTGACGTCCCCGCCACCGAACTCCTCATCCCCTGCCCCCTACTCCTCCGCGGCCGGTACGCCGCCGGACCCTGACCTCCAACCGGCCGCCCGGCTCTGGCGGTTGCTGCGTGCGTACGCCGCCGAGGGTCCGGTGCTGGTCGCCGTGGACGACGTACACCTCGCGGACGAGAACTCACGGTGCTGGCTGATCGAGGCGGCGCGCAGAGTGGACCGATTACCGGTCCTGCTGCTGGTGACGGAGCGCAGCCAGTACGACGTGGACCCGCCGTCGGCAGGCCTGGTCCACACCCTCTCCCCCGCCCTCGTACGCACCCACACCCTCGCCCCGCTGAGCCTCGCCGCGGCGACGGACCTGGTGCGTTCGGCCGTCGGCGACGCGCCGGAGAAGTGGGTGCCGGACTACGTACGGGCGGGCGCGGGCAACCCACTGCTCCTGCGCGCACTGCTGGAGGACCTGAACGCGACCACCGCCGCACCGGCCGCGCTCCCGGAGACATGCGCGGCGCTGTACCCGGGGGCGTATCCGGCAGCGGTGTCCTGGTGGCTGGACTGTGCCGGGGCCGCGACAGCCGGCGCGGCGCGCGTGCTCGCCGCGCTGGACGAGCTGCCGGAGGGTGCCGACGTCGAACTGTTCGTCGAGACCGCTGAGTCCGCCGGGGTCGATCCGGCCCGGGTACGGGGCTGGCTGACCGCCATGACCCGGCTGGGCCTGCTGCGCTTCGGCGAGGGCGGGCGACCCCGGTACACCCACCCGCTGCTGCGGGACGCGGTGCTCACCGGCTGGCCCGCCGCCGACCGGCAGGCGGCGCACCGGGCGGCGGCCGAGGCGATGCTGCGGCGCGGGGACCCGACCGCCGCGGTGGCCGGGCAGCTTCTGCGCTCGGGCACGGTGGACGAGGTGTGGGCGACGGACGCCCTGCTGGACGCGGCCACCGGTGCGGTCCGCGACGACCGTACCGACGACGCGGTGCTTCTGCTGCGCCGGGCGCTGACCGAGCCGCTGTCCGACGGCCGCCGGGCCGAGGTGCTGACCGAGCTGGGCTCACTGGAGTTCGCCGCCGTACGCTCCTCGGCGGGCATCCCCCGGCTGACCGAGGCGATGCGGCTGCCGGGCCTGCCGCAGTACCGCGTACAGGCGGCGGTCGCACTGGGCACGGCGCTGGCCAGACGCGGCGAGGCACGCGCGGCGGTGACGCTGCTCCGCAATCTGGACGGCCAGTTGACGGACCATCCGGACCTGCTCCGCACGGTCCAGACGACCTCGGCACTCCTGTCCGACCACGACCAGACGATCCGCGAGGAAATATACCGCTGGCTGCGCGAGACCGCCGGACACTCCCCCCAGGCACTCGGCCCCGCCGGCCGCGCTCTCCTCGTACGGTACGAGGCGACAGCGGGCCTGACCTCGGCGGACGCCGCCATGAAGCAGGTACGAGCCCTGCTGGCGGAACCGGCCGGCGCACTGGCGGAGCCGTTCCTGCTCGGTACGGCGGCGGCGGTGGCCCAGTGGGCCGACGAGCTGGACGAGGCCGAACGCCTCACGGACCGAGGCCTGACCGGCCAGCGCCCGACGATGCTCCACCCGATGCACGAGGCCCTCCTGAACGTACGCGCCGACATAGCCGGTGCTCGCGGCGACTACGGGCAGCTGCTGAGCGATCCGGAGGCTTGGCCGGCGGGTGGGGCGGGGGCCGGTGGGAGGTTGTCGGGGCCGGGGTTCGGGTCCGGATCGGTGTTCAGGTTCGGGTTGGAGCGGGCGACCGGGGACGGGGGGGAGCCCTGGAGCGACACAGGTAGCGGGGGCGGGGTTGGGGTTGGAGGTAGGGGTGGAGTTGGAGGTCGGGCTGGGACTGGGGGTCGGGCTGGGACTGGGCTGGGGGCTGGGGCTGGGCTTGGGGCTGGGGCTGGAGTTGGGACTGAGCCCGGCTCCGGTCCCCCCACTGCGACCGGTCCCGGTGCGGGAACCCCGGGCGGTCCCAGTAGCGGGACCGGGCCGACGAACGTGCAGGCGCACGTACTTCTGGCGCTCGTCGAGACCGACCGCCTCGACGAGGCCCGCCGGCTCGCCGACGCCTACGATCTGCGGGAGGCGCACGACTCCTGGGAGTTGAACCGTTTCCTGTACGCCCGAGGCGTGGTGCGTGCCGCCTGCGGTGATCCGGCCGGTGCCCTCGGGGACTTCCTGGAGTGCGGGCGCCGCCAGTCCGCACGCGACGTACTGAGCCCGGTGGTCACCCCCTGGCGGACCGCCGCCGCACAGTGCCTACTGGTTCTCGGCCACCCCCGGGAGGCGCTCGCGCTGGCCGAGGAGGAACTGCGGCTGGCCCGGGTGTGGAACACCCCGCGCCTGGTGGGCCGTTCACTGCGGGTACTCGGCACGGCGACCGGCGGACGCCACGGCCTCGACCTGGCCGACGAGGCCGTACGAGTCCTGCGCGACGCCCCCGTCGATACGGAACTGATCTCGGCGCTGATCGCACGGGGCCGGCAGCTCATCGCCGCCGGCGAACGCTCCCGCGCCCGCAAGTCGCTGCGCGAGGCGGCCGAACGCGCCGAACGCCTGGGCGCCGTACGCCTGCGGACCCTCGCCGACGAGGCCCTGCTCGCTGGCGGCGCCCGCCGCACCGCGACGGCGCTGACGGCGAGTGAGCGCCGGATCGCGGAACTCGCGGCGGACGGCCGTACGAACACGGAGATCGCCGAACTGCTGCACGTGGCCAGACGCACGGTGGAAACCCATCTGACCAGCGCCTACCGCAAGTTGGGCATCCGCCGCAGGGGCGAACTGACGGCGGCGCTGAGCCGAGCCCCGTAGAGCGGCACAAAGAAGAGAAGGGAAGAGCAAGGAGCGCGGAGCGGACGTCAGCGGCAGTTGTCGGAAGCCTCGTGAGCAACCCGTTGATCACCAGCGTCGCCGCCGTCACCGCGGTGGCGACGAGCGGCAGCGGGGTGCCCGGCGTTCAGTGAACGCCGGGCA
>NZ_JAVFVX010000088.1:0-32506 GCF_033441795.1 Streptomyces sp. ADMS
ACGCCACGGCACAGCCGTTCCAGTGGAAGTTCACCACCTCCGACCTGGACGATCTGCTGGCCAGGCTCGACCGGCACACCGCCGATCACCAGGAAGAATCCTCCGCCGAGCCAGCTACATGATCAACCCCCGAAGGATTTCCGGAGCGGACCACTAAGAAGGCGCAGTTCGGCCCGGACAGAAACCAGCGGCTCATCGACTACAACACCGGCATCGACGGCCAGGAAGACTACCACGCGGCGTCATGGGATGACGTCATCCTCAAGGGCGTGCAGATTGACGTCGCCAACCCGATGTTCAAGCAGCCCAGCCAGGGTAAGGGTGAGAGGCGCGGGCTCGACCCATTGGCCATTGCCGACGACGAGGTACCCGAGTCGGAGTACAAGCGCGTGGCGACGCCCCAGGTGTTCCTGGGTGCCCAAGACGAGTGGACCGACGGGAAAGCATACGAGGCGCTGCTCGCGTCGGACGAGGAGTGGGAGAAGGCTCGGGCCCGGGTTGCGGGAAAGAGGAAGATTCCGGAGGAGGAAGTCGAGGCGGGGGAGATCGAGGCGTTCCTGCGAGACAAGGCGGGGATGCCGTACAGCGCGTGGTATCGGGCGGCGTGGCGTGAGAGGGTCACGTTCGATACAGAGCGTGCGCTCTACGGAGCGCTGATCCCTCCAGGCACAAGCCACGTTCATGCAGTGCGTTCCGGACGCATCACGTCACCCCACCTCACGGTACTCACCGCCGGGTTCATGGCTGCTCTTCCTGTGGACTACCTCTTGCGGACCGCTGGGGTCGGGCATCTGGACGTGACACAGGCGCGGCGTCTTCCGGCGCCGCAGTCAGGCCACCCGCTGGCCCCTGCTCTCCTCCTCCGCACCCTACGCCTCAACGCCCTGACTACCGCCTATGCTGATCTCTGGGCCGATCTCTACGATCCCAAGTGGCCCGCCTACGAGCCATGGGCGATCACCTGGCCCGGCATGCGAACTGACCTGCACGCTGTCACCCCCATCTGGCAGCGGGACACCCCGCTGCGTACCGAGTACGCTCGCCGCGCCGCGCTAGTCGAGATCGACGCGCTCGTCGCCGTATGGCTCGGCATCGACGCGGACACGCTCATCGTTATGTATCGGGCCCGATTCCCTGTACTTCAGGGCTATGACGACGTGACATCGTTCGATGCCAATGAGCGCAAAATTGCGGCCAGGCGGGACACATACGGCTTCGACCAGACCAAGGACCACTGGACCCAGTTCCAGGCCTACTTGGATGCCTCCGACAGCAACCCCGTGCCCGACGGCTACACCGCCCCCTTCTACAAGGCCAACCGAGAACGCGAAATGCGCGAAGCCCACGCCTACTTCAAGAAGCGCCTCGACGAAGCCGTGGCGAAGGGCCTGTGGGACCCTGAAAAGATGGAGGTCCCGACCCCGTGAGGCCGACCCTCGAAGCACAGGGACTCAAGGAGAGCCTGCTCCAGTACCTGTCCACGACGTACGGCCTCGCGGACGAGGGCGCCCGAAAGGCCCTGCATTCCTTCCTCGGGGACGAGACGACGGGCATGTTCCGAGGACCGTACCTCCGGCTCCGCACGCCCTTCACTCCGGCCGACGACGGCTGGCAGCAGCACCTGGACTGGGTACGTACCGACGGCTGGACGCCGTACGCCCACCAGGCCCGCGCCTTCGCCCGCCTCACCTCCAAGAACGGCCACACTCCGAAGCCCACCCTCGTCACCACAGGCACGGGTTCCGGCAAGACCGAGTCGTTCCTGTACCCCGTACTCGATCACTGCGCCCGTGAACGCGCGGCCGGGAACAACGGGGTCAAGGCGGTCTTCCTCTATCCGATGAACGCCTTGGCCACCGACCAGGCGGCCCGCATCAACCAACTCCTCACCGATTACGACGAGTTGAGCGGCGTACGGGCCGGCCTGTACATCGGAGAGAAGGCGGCGACGCACTACGACCGGGTGTACACCCGCCGCCAGGACATGCAACTGTCCCCGCCGGACATCCTGATCACCAACTACAAGATGCTCGACCTGCTCCTCCAGCGTGCCGCCGACGCACCGCTGTGGGACGGCAGCGACATCCGCTACGTGGTCGTCGACGAGTTCCACACCTACGACGGCGCGCAGGGCACAGACGTGGCCATGCTGCTGCGCCGCCTCGCCATCGCCGTCGACGCCAACCAGCCCGGCAAGCCGCTAGGCTCGATCACCCCCGTCGCCACCTCCGCGACCCTCGCCTCCGGCACCGACGCCGACGGCGTGGCCCAACTTCTCTCCGTCGCTACCGACGTCTTCGGCGCCGATTTCACCGAGGACGCGATCGTCGGCGAAGACCGCCTGACGGTGGACGAGTTCATCCTCGGCGAGGACGAGTCGATCCCGGACGCGAGATTCCTTCCCGGCCAGGCCACGCCCCCCCGAGACCCTGACCGCTTTGCCGGACCCGGCCTCCGGCCCTGGGGCGCTCGCGGACCTCGCCGAGGCCGTCACCGGAAGCCGTGTCACCGAGCCGGTTGCCCTCGGCGCCGCGCTCAAGCGCAACAGGCTCACGTACGCGGTCCTGAACGCCTTCGACGGCACGGTGCGCACTTACGACGAGGTGCTCGACGTGATGCGCCGCAGTGGCGCGAAGAGCTGGGACGAGGCGATCACGACACGGCCGCAGATCGCCGCGCTGGCACTCGCCCGCTTCGTCGCCCTGCTGTCCGAGGCGCGCGCCCCGGAGACGCCGGCCGCGATCAGCCGCCCTCTCGTCCAGATCGAGGTGCACCAGTGGGCGCGGTCCGTCACGCGCATGCTGCGTGGTGTACTGCCCTGGCCGAGGGCCGAGTTCGCGTGGGACATGGCCGGGGCGCAGAGCCAGTCGCGTACGACGCCGGACACCACCACTTCCCGCGACACCAAGATCTTCCTGCCCGCGGTCTACTGCCGCGAGTGCGGGCGTTCCGGGTGGTCGGTCCTCGCCCCCGAGTCGGACTTCGAGGAGCTGAACTTCGAGGCCCACAAGATACGCCGGGCCACCGTCACCGCCGACAAGGCCAAGGTGCGCACCCTGGTGGCGGCCGCCGACAACGAGGCCCGCGAGGGCAATGGCCGTACCGCCATGGACCCGACGGCGCAGAAGTCGCTGACGACCGGCGGCGCGGGCGTGCTCATGGTGCTCGACGGTCTGTCCCAGCGCCTGCGTCTGCCCGATCCCCAGGGCGACTACGACGACGAGGGCAACCCGGCGCCCGCCGGCCCCGACTCCGCCTTCGTCCTCGTCCAGCTCGGCGACACCGCGGAACGCGCGGCCAAGGACGACTGGTGCCCGGCCTGCGGCACGCACAACGCAATCCGCTTCGTCGGTACGGGGGCCGCCGCGCTCGCCGCCGCGTCCGTCACTCAGCTGTTCACCGGCGGGGAGATGGACGAGAAGCAGCGTAAGGCTAAGACGCTGATGTTCAACGACTCGGTGCAGGACGCCGCGCACCGGGCCGGATTCGTCGCCTCCCGCTCGTACACCTTCTCTCTGCGGGCCCTGTTCACCAAGCATTTGAGCGAGCAGGGGCCCAGTGCGCTCAACGACCTCGTCGCCGATGTCGTCGCAGCCACCACCGACCGTGAGACGCTCGCCGCCGTCGTACCGCCGGACCTCCATGACGACACGGGCGTGGCGCGTCTGCTGTCGGGTGCGGGACGGGGCGGCGACAGGAAGACCTGGGACCTGATCGGTGAACGGTTCGCGTTCGAGGCCGTGATGGAGTTCGGTCACCGCTCCCGCAACGGCCGTACCCTCGAACTGACCCGTACCGCGGCCGCCTGGGTGGAGATCCCCGACGAGCGGGCGGCCGTAGCGCTCGTACGTGCCACCCATGAGGAAGCCGCCCATCGCGGGCTGGCGCTCACCGAACACGACGACGTCCGTTATCTGGCCTTCCTGCGCGGCCTGTTGGAGCGGCTGCGCACGCGGGGCGCGGTCGGGCACCGGTGGCTGGAGAAGTTCCTCGACGAGGCGGGCACCAGCCGCTACTTCATCTGGGGTGGCCGCCCGCGCGGTATGAAGGCCTTCCCCAAGGGTGTCTCCGCGCCGAGCTTCCTGCTCGCGCGGCCGAAGCAGAGCAGCGAGTTCGACTTCGCCGCCGGACGTCTGTCCTGGTACCAGACCTGGGCGCAGCGCTGCCTCGACATGACCCGTGAGCAGGCCGACGAGTTCTGGGTGCGGCTGCTGCCTCGGCTCACCGACGCCGGGCTACTCGCGGCGCGCACCCCGAGCGACACGACCGCCCGCCTGTACGGCCTTCAACCGGGCGCCATCCGCCTGCAGTTGCTGACCCACGCCCAGGTCAACGAAGCGTATGTGCGCTGCCCGAAGTGCTTCTGGGAGCAGACCGTCCACCCCTCGCTTCTGGCCCAGTACCACGGGCAACCCTGCCAGGCGTATCGCTGCGCGAAGGGACGGCTGGTCGCGGGTGACCGATGGCTGGAGACCGTCGACCGCCACGACCGGGACCGGGACTACCGCGACGATTACTACCGCAGCCTGTACCGGCGAGCCGGCACCTACCAGGTCATCACCGCCGAGCACACCGGTCTGCTCTCCCGTGGCAAGCGCGAACGCGTCGAGGACGCCTTCCGCAACGGCAAAGGGTTCAACGACCCCAACGTGCTGTCCTGCACGCCCACCCTGGAGATGGGCATCGACATCGGCGACCTGTCCGCCGTCGTCCTCGCCGCCCTGCCGCGCCGGCCAGCCAACTACGCCCAGCAGGCGGGCCGAGCCGGGCGCCGCACCGGAAACGCCTTCCTTCTGACCATCCCCGACCGCTCCCGCCGAGACCTGTACTTCCTCGACCGGCCGCGGGACATGATCGACGGGCGGATCGTGCCGCCGGGCTCGTATCTGTCGGCCATCGAGATCCTGCGCCGTCAGTACACCGCCCATCTCCTCGATCTCGCGGCACGCGGCCGGCTGCTGCGCGAGGACGGCAGGCCGCTGGCCGCCCTGTCGCGCCGGGTCGACGAACTCTTCGGCCCCTCCGGCTACCTAGCCGACTTCACCGACGCCGCCCTCGCCCACGGCGACGAGCTCGTCGCGGGCTTCCTGGCGCTCTTCCCGACCGGCGTGAGCGACACCGCCAAGGAGGAGTTGGAGAAGTACGCGGTACGCGGCATCCGCAGCGCGATCGAGAAGGCCGAGCGGGAGTGGGAGCGCGAGAACCAGAAGCTGCGCACCCGTATCCGTACGATCCGTTCCGCGATCGACGAGCTCCCCAAGGACGGCGACGACGAACAGGCGAGTACCAAGGCGGAGTTGGAGGCCGAGCTCGGCGCCATCTCCAGGCAGGGTGCCACGCGACAGCGTCAGCCCGCCCAGACCGTGCTGTGCGACCTCGGCCTGCTGCCCAACTATGCCCTCATCGACGCCACGACCACCCTCGACGCCACCGTCTTCTGGCCCGAGGGCACCACGCCCGAGGGCCGGCCTCGCTACAAGTCGAAGTCGTTCTCCTACGGGCGGCCGCGCGGCTTCGCCCTGTCCGAACTCGCCCCCGGCAACACTTTCTACGCCGAGGGCTACAAGCACCGGATCACCGGCATCGACATCGTCACCGGCCGGGACCAGGACTGGCGCCACTGGCGCTTCTGCCCCTCGTGCGGCTACGTCCGCACCGAGAACGCCGAGAACGACACGATGCCCTGCCCGCGCTGCGAGGAGACTGGCATCGCCGACTCCGGATGTCTGCGGCAGATCGTCCAGCCCAGTGTCGTGACGGCCCGCGACAAGCGGGAGGACGCCAGGATCGGCGACGAGAGCGACGACCGCGACCGCCGCTTCTACACCGTCGTCGACATGGTCGACATCGACCCCAAGGACTTCGCGGTGGGCAAGTCCTGGCGGCACACCAAAGAGATCTTCGGCGTCGACTACACCCGCCGCGCCGTCATCCGCCGTATCAACGCCGGACCGCTCAGCATCGGCGCCCAGGAGAACGACCAGCTCGCCGGGAAGCCTGTGCGCATCGCCCCCTTCCATGTGTGCACCGCCTGCGGAGCCGCGAGCGCCGACGGACGACCGGTCTTCGACGACGACCGGGACGCCGTCGACAACTCCGCCAACCGTCAGCGCGAACTCAAGCACCACACCCCGTGGTGCCCGCTGCGGCGCGGCAAGAAGGGTGTGGCCCAGGAACCGGTCCTGCTCGCCCACGAGTTGGAGACCGAAGCGCTGCGCATCCTGCTGCCTGCGGCGACCGTCCTCGTCGAGGAGAAGGTCCACTCCTTCCAGGCAGCCCTGCGCCTGGGCGTGGACGGCGCCTTCGGCGGCGACCCGCAGCACCTCGCCACCACCCTGGCCACCATGCCGGACCGTGACACCGCGGAGACACGGCATTTCCTGGTCCTGTACGACCGTCTCCCGCACGGCACCGGTTACCTCGACCGCCTCACCGACCCCGCGGCTTTCCGAGAGGTGCTGGAGGGTGCGCGCCGGCTGCTCGTGGAGTGCCCCTGCAATGGGGAGGGCGTGCAGGCCTGCCACCTCTGTCTGTACCTCTACGCCGACGAGCAGTACATCGAGCGCGTCTCCCGCCAGGCCGCCCTGGAGATCCTCGACGAACTCCTCGGTACCGACACCGACGCCTGGGACACCAAGAAGGTCGGCAACACCGACCAGATCGGTCTTGACGGACAGGTCGAGTCCGACCTGGAGGCACGCTTCCTCAAAGCCCTGCGCGGCTGGGCCGGACAACGCGCCGACGCCGTCCTGGAGGAGAGCGGCGACAACAGCGCCTACCTGCGTCTCGACGAGGTCGGCACCGTGCACGGCTGGCGCCTGACCGCTCAGCGCAACGAGGGGTACACCCGTACCGACTTCACCTTCGAACGTGTCGACGGCCCCAAGCAGAGCCCCAAGCAGAAAATCACCGTCTACCTCGACGGACACCGCTACCACGCCACCCGCCGTCACAACCGACTCGCCGGCGACGCCGACAAGCGCAACCGGCTCCGGTCCGAGGGACGCGCCGTCTTCCAGCTCACCTGGGACGACCTCAACGCCTTCGAGCGGCAGACGAACACGGCGGAGTCCGCTGCGGGGCGGGAGGCAGCCGAGCCTGTGTGGCCGCCGTATCCGCGCAGTGCCCAGGACCTCGCCAAGCAGCTCTACGCAGAACGCGGTGGCGACGATCTTGCTGCCACCGCCTTCACCGACCCGATGACCTTGCTGCTCGCCTACCTGCGCAGTCCGGACGACGCGGCCTGGGGCAAGCGGGCATCGGCAGTGGTCGGCGGACTGTTCGGGACCGGCAAGGAGATCCTCGTCGGCAGTGGCACTCCCGACCAGACCCGCCAGACGCTCGACCGTCTCCTCGACGTCTGGGGCGGCACCGACGGCATCGACCCGGCGCCAGTCCAAGGCACCGGCACACTCAACCTGTTCCAGACCTGCGACGAGTCAGGTCTCCCCGTCGCTTTCCTCGTCGACGGGGCCACCGGCCGCTGGTCCGCCCTGGCCTGCCTTGACGACACTGCACGCGACCAGCTGGGCACGCCCGAACACAAGACGCGCTGGCGCTCCTGGCTCCAGTGGTCGAACATCCTTCAGTTCCTCGCCCACGACGGCGGTGACGGCGTCCAACTGACCACCGCCACCGCGGGCCGCTTCGACACCTCGATCCTCAAGGCCTTCGGCGGCCTCGGCGAACTCGAGTCCCTCGTCGTGCGGTACGGCACCGGCGTGCCCGCACCGCAGCCCGTGCCCGTCGAGGCGTCCAACGAGACTCCTCTCGAAGCAGCGGTACGTGATCTGCTGTGGGACCGGCAGATCCTCGAATACCTCGACGAGGACGAGCCCGAAGCCTCCCTCACTCGCCTCGCCCACACCTTGGCCGACGGCGGCAAGAAGGCCCCCGCCTACGGCTACGAGCTCGGCGAGCGCGGCTGGCTCGCCGACTTCGCCTGGGATCACGGCGACCTGCGGATCGCCGTGATGGCCGAGCCGTACGACCAGGCGGACGAGGAGAGCGACAAGACCTGGCGCGCCTACCGCGACGCCGGGTTCACCATCCGCTCCGCCGACGACTGGCTCGCCGATCTCGACGCTCTGCTGACCGTGCTCCCCGACGTCACCGCACGTCCCGACTCCGAAGAACAGAGTGCTGCCCGATGACCGCACGCCTGAGCCTCTATCAGAAGGCCGAGAACGAGCTCTACAAGATGGACTCGTCGGTCAAGACGAAGTTCTACGACTTCTGCCACCAGTTCCGTCTCGACCCGGATCACCCCAGCCTTGACCTCAAGCCTCTCAAGGGTGACGGCCGGATCTTCCGTGCCAAGATCGACCGCTCGTACCGGGCGCTCCTTGCCCGGGCGGGGGTCGGCGCAGATGGCATCCAGCAGTGGCTGATCGTAGCCGTCCGCCACCGCAAGGACGTCTACGAAGAACTCACCGTCGCCATCAACCGGATCACCGGCGAGATCGAGTTCGTCGACCTCGGCGTCGTCAGCCAGAGCGTCCTCCAGCGCGTGGGACTCCAGCTCACTCCGGCCCCGGACGAGCACGTCGCACCGGCCGAGCCCACGCCCACACCCGCTGTGACGGAGCAACGGGCCACCCCCGCCGAACCCCTCCTCGGTGGGTGCACCCCTGAGGACCTGCGTCGGCTCGGTGTCGCCGACGCCCTCATCGACCTCGCCCTCACCGTCACGACCGACGAGGAACTCGACCAACTCATCGCCGGCGCCCCGCGTCTGACCGCCGAGGTCCTCACAGGACTCGGCTCCGGCATGTCCGTGGACGAGGTCGAGCGTGAGATCACCGAGCCTGCCTCTACCGAACTCGAACCGGGCTTCGAGAACGACATGGCGGCGGCTCTCACCCGTACCGCGGTCACCACAGTCGACGACGACATCCGTAACGTCCTGGCCGAGGGCGACTTCCGCGCCTGGAAGGTCTACCTGCACCCCACCCAGCGCAAGACCGTCGAACGGAACTACAGCGGCCCCGCCCGGGTCAGCGGCGGCCCCGGCACCGGCAAGACCATCGTCGCCCTGCACCGCGTCGCCCGCCTTGCCTCGGCTCTGCCGCCCGGCCACGGCAAGCCGATCCTGCTGACCACGTACACCAAGAACCTCACCGCCGACCTGCGTTCCCGGCTCACCTCACTCATGGACCCGGCGCTGCTGGGCCGGGTCGACATCAAGCACATCGACCAGCTCGCTCAAAGCGTTCTGAACGAGAACACCGCGCCCGGCGCGCAGCGCAGCCTGATCTCCGACGACCGAGCTCTGGATGTGCTGCGCGAGGTCCTCTTCGAACACGACGAGCAGCGCTGGGACGCCGAGTTCCTCTTCGACGAATGGGAACAGATCGTTTTGGGCCAGTCCCTGGCCACCCGCCAGGACTACTTCAAGGCACGCCGCGCCGGTATGGGCCGTGCTCTGAACCGCCCGGAACGCGCCGTCATCTGGAAGCTGCTCGACCAGTTCACCCTGCGCCTCAACGGCATGGGCCGTGAGACCTGGGCCCAGGCCGCCGAACGTGCGGCCCGCTACGAGATGGAACGCGCCCGCAAGATCCAGGCCCGGGCGGAGCACAAGGCGGAGATCGGTGGCGGCGACCTGGCCCACCTCGACGACAACAGCTCCGCGATGCGCTACCTGCGTCATCGCTACCGCCACATCGTCGTCGACGAGGCCCAGGACCTCAGCCCCGCCCACTGGAAGATGCTGCGCGCCATGGTCGCATCCGGCCCCCCGAACGACCTGTTCATCGCCAGCGACACCCACCAGCGGATCTACGACCGGCAGGTCACCCTCTCCACCGTCGGCGTCCACATCCGCGGCCGCGCCTCGAAGCTGACGCTCAGCTACCGCACCACCCAGGAGATCCTCGACCAGGCCGCCAAGGTCGTCCGCGGGGCTACCTACGACGACCTCGACGACGGCACCGACGCCCTCGACGGCTACCACTCCCTGCTGCACGGCCCGGCCCCCGAGTACGTCGCCTGCGCCGACTGGACCGACGAGATCACCCAGCTCGCCGAGGCCCTCAAGCAGTGGCGCGCGGACATCACGCAGCCCGGCGAGGACGGCACCGTACGCGACCCGAGCGGCACGATGGCCGTCTGCGTCGCCGACGGCGAGATGGCTGGCCGCGTCGCCGCCGACCTGGAGATGAAGCACGGCATCACCACGGCGACCCTCACCAAGGACGGCCCGCAGGGCGGCGGCGAGGTCCACATCGGCACGATGCACCGGTTCAAGGGGCTTGAGTACCAGAAGCTCGCGGTAATCGGCGCGAGCGACGGCATCCTCCCGCGAGCCTCTCTCATCGAGAAGTACGAGACGGCCGACCCCAACCGGTACGAGCGCGAACTCAAGAAGAGCCGCAACCAGCTCTTCGTCGCCACCACCCGAGCCCGCGACGCGTTGCGCATCTCCTGGCACGGCAAACCTAGCCCGTTCCTCCCCTTGTAGGCCGCGGCGGACTCTGTGCCGCTGCGACCACCGCCATAGGGCAGCGCCGCTGTGACTGATCCGTGCACAACCCGCACAGGACACGGAGGGGAGTTCCAAATGAAGGTGAAGCCCGTGATAGCGCAGGCCGACGATGTAGTGGAGGACGGCGCCATGGTGACGGTGGGCGTTGATCTGGCCGGGCGCACCGGAATCACGGGCGTGTGCCGCGTGACGTGGGGTCGGCGACCTACGGCTGAACTGCTTCCCGCGAAGCATGACGACGACCTGTTGGCAGCGATGCGGTCCGCGGACAAGACGGGGCTGGACTCGCCCCTGGGCTGGCCGGTTGCCTTCATCGCCCTGCTCACTGCGCATCGGACCGGCGTCGAGCTACCTGCGCTCGCTAACCACGCAGCGTGCGCCGACGGTCGCCCCGGACTCGGCAATGCCTTCACTCACCGGCTGACCGATGACGTGGCCTGGAAGCGCACTGGGGCGGGCAAGCAGCGTCCGCTGTCGGTGTCGGCAGACAAGCTCGGCATCGTAGCCATCCGCGCGGTCGGTCTGCTGGCTCGGCTGGCCGAGGGCGGTCCGGCGGTACCGCGCGACGGCTCCGGTCCAGTTGTCGAGGTCTACCCGGCGTTCGCGCTGGTCCAGTGGGGACTTGCCCAGGAGGGGACTTATAAGGGCAAGGATGCCACGGCTGCGCGGTCCCGGATTCTTGCCGGTCTTGAGGCCGGTCTAGACCTGGACCTGTCCGACCGGGTTCGTGACCGGTGTGTGGCCAGCGACCACGACCTGGACGCCCTGATCTCGGCGGTCGTCGCACGGGCCGCAGCGTGTGGGATGACCCATTCGCCGACCACTGAGGAGGAGCATGCCATGGCTGCGGTCGAGGGCTGGATGCATCTCCCTCGACGAGACCTTCCGCTCACCGCTGTGCGGGACGGAGCAGCTCTCTGACCCTCCTCGCCAATCCGGCGGGGGATCCGTCACCTCTTTCTCTTCGCGCCGAAGAGAGAACCTCGACCGACGGGGAAGAACTACGATGAGGCGGGCCCCAAGAGGTGGGGAAGTCCGGGGAGCACGGTTGTCGTAGGCCCTCGCTAGGTTTGCAGGACGAGTCGCTGAGGGAGGCGTGGACGATGACGGCCAGCGCCGACCATCTAAAAGCGCTGCTCGGCGCCCATGCCGAGGGTGACGACGATCGCTTCTACAGCATCGCCCTCCAGGTTGCAGCCAAGTCCGCACGCCAGGGCCACACCCGGATCGCGACTGAGCTCCGAGAGTTGATCGACTCCTCCCGCTCCCAGAAGATCACCCGTCGCCCGACTCCCACGCCGGTGGTACAGCCTCGCGGCGAGCTCGCGAGCCTGCTGACGGCCGACTACCCAGATATTCGTCTGTCGGACATGACGCTTGCGGCCGAGGCCAGTGCACTGCTGGAGAAGGTCCTGCACGAGCAGCGTCAGCGAAGCCGACTGGAGCGCTTCGGCTTCACCCCGGTCCACCGTCTCCTGTTGTCCGGGCCCCCGGGAACCGGGAAGAGCATGACTGCGGAAGCACTGGCAAAAGAACTGGGGCTGCCGCTGTTCACGATCCGCCTGGACGGCCTGATCAGTCGCTTCATGGGCGAGACCGCATCCAAGCTCCGGTTGATCTTCGAGGCTGCGGCCGAGACCCGCGCCGTCTACCTCTTCGACGAGTTCGATGCCCTGGGAGCGGACCGCGCCGCTGGCAACGACGTTGGCGAAGCGCGCCGTATCCTCAACTCCTTCCTCCTCTTTCTCGACCAGGCCCCCGCCGAATCACTTGTCGTGGCCGCCACCAACCACCGGCAACTGCTCGATGGTGCCCTGTTCCGTCGGTTCGACCTGGCGATCCTGTACGCCCCGCCCTCCGCTGACCAGGCGATCGAGGTTCTTCGGCGAAGGCTCGCCGCGATGGACACCTCCGCTGTAGCGTGGCCTGATCTGGCCGCTCTCACCGAACGGCTGAGCCACGCAGAACTGGTCAAGGCGGCCGAGTCGGCCGCCAAACGGGCGATTCTGGGGGGTAGCGACGTGGTCGACGCCCGGCACCTCAGGGGCGCCCTGGAAGAAAGGCACTCCCTGCGTCATGCCTGAGGGTCCCGCCCCACGAGCCTCTCACCTGCTTGTCCCCTGGGCCGCGCGGACCCTCACCCCGAAACCCCCAAGGGGAGGCGGCGGCGCTAAGGCCATCGTCGATCGCTCCGGCAACCGTGCGGCTCACGCCCGAAGGCTCAGTGGTGACCTTGCCGCAGCGCAGGAAGCCGCTCGCATCGAACAGCGCGCGACGCCGCCCGCTTTGCGTGCCGACGGGTTCGCTGTCCGTATCGAGGCGGCGCCGGAAGTCGAACTCAAGCTCGACTCCCTGGACAGCTCTGGCCTGTCGCTGATGAGTGTGCGTCCCGCCACGGAGACGTACCCACAGGACGTCGTGGTGTGGATTCCCGACGGCGCTGCCCCGGCCTTTCTGAAGAAGATCGACCAGTTCACCGAAGACACCCGCCGCGGGAAGCCCAAGAACAACGCGCTGGTTGCCAACATCGAGCAGATCGAGCAGGCCACCATCCAGAGCCTGTGGCAGGAAGAAGAGCCCCTTCCAGGGCCCGACACCAAGGCATGGTGGGAGCTGTGGTTCGACCCCACACTCACCGACGCCGACCAGGTGGAAACCCTCCGTGCCTTGTCCGAGGCCCACGGCTGGCCGATGCTGCGCCGCAGCATCGGCATCGGCCACTTCCGCGTGGCGCAGGTCAGCACGACCACACGCGAACTCGCCCGGGTGCTGACCACCAACGCCTGCCCGTCCGAGATCCGCAAGCCCACATTCGCTGAGGAATTCCACAGCAGAGACCTGCGCGATCTCCACCAGGGATTCGTCCTCGACCTCGCCGGCAGGCTCCGCCCCGCAGCCCCGGGAGCGCCCGCGGTGACCTTGCTCGATACTGGAATCGACCAGGAACACGCGCTGTTGCGCGCCTGCATCGTCGGAGCTCACAGCATCATCGAGGGAGAAGGATCCGGCGACAACGCCGGCCACGGTACCCAGATGGGCGGCCTCGCCCTATTTGGTGACACTCTCGAAGAAGCGCTCGACTCGCACGGCCCAGTCCAGCTGGAGCACCACCTCGAGTCCGTGAAGATCCTGCCCCGCCGAGGCAGAGACCAGCTTCGCCCGTACGGCGAGGTCACCGCAGTCGCCGTGACCACCGCGGAAACCGCCCAGCCTGAGCTACCCCGCAGCCGCGTCTACTCCATGGCAGTGACCGTGGAATCCGGGGACGGCATGGGTGGCACCGACGGCAGCGCCACGTTGTGGTCCGCCTCTCTGGACGCACTGGCAGCAGGCACGGACGTCGTCGTCACGCACGACCGGCTCGACCTGATCGGACCACCCGAGTCCGAACTGGCCCGGCTGATCGTCGTCTCAGCTGGCAACGTGCGAGATCACCGCGCGGCCGATCTCGTGAACTCCGACGGAACCGTCGACCACCTCACTCTGTGTGACACCTCCCGCATCGAAGACCCCGCACAGGCGTGGAACATCCTTACTGTCGGCGCCTACACCGAGCGCGACGACGTCCCCACGGACCCGAGCTTCGAGGGGTACCGACCCGTGGCCGCCCCCGGCCAGCTCTCTCCGCACAGCCGAACCTCCGTGCAGTTCCCCGAGGCGGCCCCCATCAAGCCGGACATTGTCATGGAGGGCGGCAACCTTCTCATCGACGCCGACCTCACCCAAATCACCGGCCACGACATCGTGCAGCTGACCACCACGGACCGCCGCGACCTCGGCCGTCACCTGACCACCGTGCACGCGACCAGCCCAGCGACTGCCCAAGCCGCTCGCCTCGCAGCCCTCGCCTACGCCCGTTATCCTGCCCTGCGACCCGAAGCCATCCGCGGCCTGCTCGTCCACGAAGCGGAGTGGACCCCGGCCATGGTGGAGGGCGTCTACAACCGCAATGGCCGCCGCAAAGGCGGTGCGGGCAAGCTCGCCCGCACGCTGCTGCGCCGCTACGGTTGGGGCGTTCCCACCGAAGAACGGGTTCTGGCGAGCACCACGAACGCCGTCACCCTGATCGTGCAGAACTCCCTGGTGCCGTTCCGCCGCGACGACAAGTCGGTGCAGCTCGGTGAACTCAAGCTCCACGAGCTGCCGTGGCCCCGCGAGCAGCTACTCGAACTCGATGCGGCCGATGTCAGGCTGCGCGTGACGCTCTCCTACTTCGTCGAGCCCAATCCCGGCCACCGAGGCATGCTGGGCCAGCACACCTACGCCTCGCACCGACTGCGGTTTGCCCTCAAGGGCCCCACCGAGACCGTGACCGCGTTCGAGCAGCGCATCGCGCAACACGCTCAGGCAGAGGACGATGCCCGCAGCAGGATTCAGCCCTTCGATACGGACAGCGACTGGCTCATCGGCCGGACAAATCGCGACCGTGGCTCCCTGCACGCGGACATCTGGCAGGGCACCGCCCGTGACCTTGCCGACTGCGGCGTCCTCGCGGTCTTCCCCGCCGGCGGCTGGTGGAAGTACCACAACAGCAGCGACCGCGTGGGCCGCTCCGTCCCCTATGCGCTCCTCGTCTCCCTGAGCACGCCCGAGGTCACGGCCGACCTCTACACCCCAACCGCGATCCAGCTCGGGGTCCCCGTGCCGGTCGAAATCAGCAACGCGGCGGAGACCGGGCTGCCCGTCGACATACGCCTGTTCTGACCACCTGAAGACGGCATCGCCCGCTGCTCCGCCATGCGATGAGGCGGTTGCGCGTTGGTGCTCGTGCTGCGTGACCGGTATGGAAAGCAGTGCGGTCGGCATCTTGGTACTGGAATTGGACATACGCGTCTGCCGGGCCCCGGAATGCCAGCAGACCATGGCAGCCACGTCACGCGCCGTGGGGCTGTGACGTGCCGCCCTACGTCTACCGGATCACCAAACGATCCCGTGGACCGCGACGCGCGGGGTGGCTACACCGGTGCGGAGGACCCGGTCAGCGACCACGGACTGGTGGAGGTCGCGTACCTGCAGGCAGTTGCCGCCTTCGCCGAGGACACGGGAGTCCGGCGCCCGGCCATCCGCGAACCTGAGGTCGCCCCCGGCTTCACGCACTTCGGCGCCTCCGCGTCTTACGTCCGTCAGCCGCCCGTGAGTAGGCGTTCGCGCTCGGCCGCCACGATCTCGCGTGCCAGCTCAGCATCCGTGATGTCGAACGCTTCCGGGGCGCTGTCGGCGGTTTCGGAGACGCGGGCAAACTCCGCGAAGAGCTGGTTCTTGCGCGCCAGGATCTCAATGATGCGCTGGTCGACGCCTTCTTCGGAGAGCAGGCGGTGCACTTGTACCGACTCCAGCTGCCCCATCCTGTGGGAGCGGCCGATGGCTTGCCATTCGGTCGTCGGCTTGAGCTGGGGCTCGCAGATCACGACGACCGATGCCGACTGAATGTTCAGACCGACGCCGCCTGCCACGATCTGTGCGACGAGGACTGCCCCGTGGCGGGCTTGGGAGAACTCATCAACCATGCTCTGTCGCTTCGCGGCGGGAACGGAGCCGGTAAGGGGCCCGAACACCTTCCCCGGAAGGACGGATGCCACTTCGTCGAGGACGTCACGGAAGTACGAGAAGACCAGCACCTTGCGCTCGTTGTCCTCTGCCTCCTGGACGATGTCGATGAGGCGCTGCATCTTCTCGGACTTGGTGCCGGCGCGTAGCGCGGCCTGGCGCATGGCCATGAAGTTGCCTTCGATGACAGCCGCTCGGTAGTGCTGCTCGTCGGCGCTGGACATCGGCATCCACTCGTCGACTTCGAACCGCTCCGGGAGTTCGGTGAGGACGTCTTCCTGATTGCGCCGCAGGTAGGCCGGCGCCACCTGCTTCCGGAACTGGCGAGGAGCGATTTCCGAGGCGCTGATCGACAGGTCTGGCCGGAGGTAGCCGACGAGATTGCGGAATTCCTCGATCCGGTTCTCCAGCGGGGTGCCGGTCAGGAGGATTACTCGCTCCAAGCTGTTTATCAGGGCCGTGGAGCGCCGGGTTCGCTGGGCGCCCGGATTCTTGATGTAGTGCGCTTCGTCGAAGACCAGGCACGCCAGTCCGGCGCGTTCGGGGATCCGGCCTTCCAGCCAACCGAGGATGTCGTAGGTGGTGACCGCGACTCCACCGTTGCGGATCCAGGATTTCAGCGCGTCGTCGCGACCTGGCCCGTGCAGGCGATACGCGCGCAGATCGGACTTGGCCTGGACTTCGCGCACCCAGTTGGTCACGACAGCGGCTGGGCACACGACCAGGAAGTGGGAGTAACCCTTGGCGCGCAAGTGGGCGAGTACGGCGAGTGACTCGACCGTCTTTCCCAGACCCATCTCGTCGCCGATGATGACCTTGCGTTGCACGATCGCGAAGCGGGCACCGAATGACTGGTATCCACGAAGGGACACCTTCAGATGGTTGGTGTCGAGCTTGAGTTCCCTGACCGCCTCGACGATTTCGGTCGGTAGGTCGCCGTGGCTCTTCTCAGTGTCGTCGGCCAGGAATCCGAGCTCCGCGAGCATCGCGTAGTAGTCGGCCGGGCGGGCGATGAAATCCTCCCAAGGATCACCGCCTGCGGCGTCGTCCCCGCCGTTGAGCTTCGCCCCGCGGCGCTCGACGGCCGCCAGTGCGGTACGCAACTCGGCGACGGTTCGAGCCTGGGGGACGAGAACCACGTGGGAGGTCTTGGAATCAAGGCTTTGGAGGAGCGGCCGAACCGCGTCGGCGGCAGTGAGGTCGGCTGTCGCGCTGCGGATCGAGCGTGCCGTGTCCCAAGCCCGCATCGCCTTGAGGAGCTTCGTGGTGTCGCGGGATCGATTCCTGATGTCGATTCGGACCGGCATCTCGTCCAGCGTGGTCTGCCAGATGGTCCGTGCGGCACCGACCATCCGCTTGCCCGTCGTCTC
The DNA here is from genome assembly GCF_033441795.1 of Streptomyces sp. ADMS. Classification (NCBI taxonomy): domain Bacteria; kingdom Bacillati; phylum Actinomycetota; class Actinomycetes; order Kitasatosporales; family Streptomycetaceae; genus Streptomyces; species Streptomyces sp. ADMS. Next base: position 17,404 of record NZ_JAVFVX010000088.1, read on the forward strand.
ACCGACTCCGGGGAGCGATCGAATCCGTGATTTCTGGTCGAGGACCTGCTGCACGTTCCTGATCCCGGCATCGATCAGCGCCGTGATGCGCAGTTGGCCGCTGGTCGCGTCCTTGAGCCGCTCGACGGGCATTTCGGCGACCAGCTTGCGAGCCTCGGCCTGTCGGACGGCATCGCCGGCGGCATTGACTGCCGTTCTGAACTGGTCCTCGCGCTGCAGGGCCTGATCGATCGCGCTGATCGCGGTCTTGGCGACGTCCAGTTCATGCCGCCCGACGAGTTCAGCTCGGCCGCCGAGGCGCTGGGCGAAGCCGACCGTGTCATCGAGGATGGCCGAGAGCCCGATTGCGGGGACAGCCTTCCTGTCCCATGCTGCAAGGCTTTCCAACTCGGTGACGAGTGGGGTGCTCGTAGCCCGCTCGTGGAGGGATATCAGGTATGCCGCAGCTTGCTCTGCTTCGTCCTTGCGGCTTTTGCCCGACAATATCCGGCGGGCGCCGAACAGCGCCCGGACGGCCGTCAACGCCCGGCCGACGTCGTTGGTCAACTGCTGGATGCCCTGCTGGGCATTCGTCGTGAGCGCCGGAAGAGCCTGACGGCAGACCAGGGAGGTCACCAGGTCGACATCGGACGGCGAGACCTGAAGTACGCGCCATGCGGTGGTGGTCCCGGTCCCGAGTGAGGCCACGCGGCCGAGGAACTGCCTGGCGGCGTCTTCCGCCGCTGCCTCGACGGTCTCACGTTGCTCGACGATCCCCGCCGCGAGCTTGCGCCACCCGCTGACTTGCTCCACCACACCACGCAGGTGCTGACGTTCTTCTCGCTCCATTGCCCCCGCCGACTCGCATGACCTCTGGGAAGATTAGCGACCCCTGTTGACGAAGTCGACGGGATCAGGAAATCGCCGGAACGTCCGAGTAGCGTTCGCAGGCCGCCAAGCAGGAGGTTGTGTACGTGCTACTCGAGGAGCTCAAGCAGGGGCTGCGGATCGACGGACTCATACCGGCGGAGGCGGTCACGGTCATCGCCGCCCAGTGGCACGGTGCGAACGCGCTCGAGCTGACCTACAAGACCGCCGGAGGCGGCCTCGACCAGCGGGTCGTCTTCCGCAAGGACGAGGACAAGCTGAGCGTCGCCCGCGGCGGCAGCCGCGCCTTCGACGCGAACACAAGTGACTTCAAGCTGGTCGCCGAGGCTCAGCGGATCTCACTGGCCGGTCTGTTCGACCCGATGCTCGCCGTGGCGACCAGTGACGTTCAGCCGCTCCCGCACCAGATCCGCGCCGTGTACGGCGAGCTCATGCCCCGTACACCACTGCGCTTTCTGCTCGCTGACGATCCGGGCGCAGGAAAGACAATCATGGCTGGGCTCTACATCAAGGAGCTCCTGCTGCGCGATGACGTCAAACAGTGCCTCATTGTGGCTCCGGGAGGCCTGGTCGATCAGTGGCAGGACGAGCTCTTCTTCAAGTTCGGCCTCCGCTTCGACCTGCTCACGAACCAGCTCATCGACTCCCAGCTCCATCTCAACGTCTTCGAGACCAACCCGCTTCTGATCGCCCGCATGGACCAGCTCTCTCGTAACGAGCACCTGAAGGCGCAGCTCCAGGAGACGGAGTGGGACCTGATCGTCGTTGACGAGGCGCACCGCATGGGTGGCCACTACTTCGGTGGCAAGGTGGAGAAGACCAAACGGTTCCAGCTTGGCGAGATGCTCCGCGAGATCACTCGCCACCTGCTCCTGATGACGGCGACCCCACACTCAGGAAAGGAGGAGGACTTCCAGCTCTTCCTCACCCTGCTGGACCGTGACCGGTTCGAGGGCAGGCAGAAGAGGAGCGTCGACGTCAGCGGGATCATGCGGCGCATGATCAAGGAAGACCTGCTTACCTTCGAGGGCAGGAAGCTCTTCCCCGAGCGCATTGCGGAGACCGTCCCCTACGAACTCACAGCACTCGAGTACGACCTCTACGAGGACGTCACCCACTATGTCCGCGAGGGGATGAACCGCGCCGACCGCATCGGTGGCAAACGCAAGAACACAGTCGGTTTCGCGCTTACCGTTCTGCAGCGACGCCTGGCCTCCAGCCCCGAGGCGATCTACAAGAGCCTCGTGCGGCGTACCGAGCGCCTGGAGCGCAAGAAGCAGGAGATCCTCGACGGTACCTGGCGCGAGAGCACGCCCACCATCGACCTCGCCGACTTCGACAATGGCGAGCTGAATGCCGAAGAGATCGAGGAGACCGAGGAGGAACTGCTCGATGCCGCGACGGCGGCGCAGACGGTCGAGGAGCTCAACGTCGAGCTCATCGAGCTGAGGGCGTTGGTGAAGACGGCGCAGCGGGTTCGAGAGGCGGGTACGGACCGTAAGTGGACCGAGCTGTCCGCCCTCCTCCGCGACCACGCGCTGGTGACAGACGCCAATGGCCAGCCTCGGAAACTCATCATCTTCACCGAGCACCGCGACACCCTCCAGTATCTGCAGGGCAAGATCGGGTCGCTTCTGGGCAAGCCCGATGCCGTCAAGGCCATACACGGCGGCGTACGCCGGGCCGAGCGGCGGCAGATCACCGAGGAGTTCACCAAGAACCGCGACGTTCAGATCCTGCTGGCCACCGACGCCGCCGGCGAGGGACTCAACCTGCAGGCCGCACACCTGATGGTCAACTACGACCTGCCCTGGAACCCCAACCGCATCGAGCAGCGCTTCGGCCGCATCCACCGCATCGGCCAGGAGGAGGTCTGCCGGCTCTGGAACCTTGTCGCCTCCAACACCCGCGAGGGCGAGGTTTTCACGCGCCTGTTGGAGAAGCTCGACCAGATGCGCGAGACGTACGGCGGGAAGGTTTTCGATGTCCTGGGAGAGGCGTTCGCCGAGTCCCCGCTGCGAGACTTGCTGCTCGATGCCATCCAGTACGGTGAGCAGCCAGAAGTCAAGGAAAGGATGCACGAAGTCATCGACGCCACCGTCGGAGACGGCCTCAAGGGCCTTTTGGACGAGCGAGCGCTCGCTTCGGAGCACCTCTCGGATGCCGATCTTCGTGCTCTGCGCGCCACGATGGACGAAGCCCGCTCTCGACGTCTTCAGCCGCACTACATCGAATCGACCTTCAAGGACGCCTTCACCCGGCTCGGTGGCCGGATCGTCAAGCGCGAAGAGGGGCGTTACGAGATAGCCAACGTGCCCCAGCACATCCGCTCGGCAGGCAACGGACCGATTGCCACCAAGTACGACCGCGTCACCTTCGACCTCAGCCACGTCCAGCCTGACGACGGTGCCCGCGCCGACCTGCTCGCCCCCGGCCACCCGCTGCACGACGCCGTCATGGACGAAACCATCCGGAACTTCGGGGGCGCCCTGAACCAAGGCACCGTCCTCGTCTCGGCCACCCTCGAAGAACCGCACCTCCTCGTCGGGGTCGTCGAAGAGGTCGTGGACGCCACTGGTGAGTCGGTGGCCCGACGGTTCGCCTACGCCTACGTCGACAGCCACGGCACCGTGCACCCGGCCGGCCCCGCGCCCTACCTCGACTGCGCTGCGGCGCCCAACGGCGCGGCGACCGACATCGCATGTGGACTTCCCTGGCTCGCAGACGCCGAAGACAAGGCAACCAGCTGGATCATCGCCAACCAGCTTCCCGAATATCTGGCCGAGGTCCAGCCCCGTCGCCTGGCAGAGTTGATCAAGACCCGGGAACTGGTGACCAAGCGCCTGACCTCGGAGAGCGAGCGGCTGCTCCTCAATGCTGCGGCAGCCTCCGAGAAGGAACGGATGGGCGAGAAGCCCAAGGAGTCCTCCGAGAGCCTCCACCGCAAGGCTGTCGAGCTCGATGTACGGCTTCGGAAACGTCTCGCACTGCTCGACCAGCAGCAGCTGATGTCGACCAAGCCACCGCAAATCGTCACTGCGGCGCTTGTGCTGAGTGTCTCCGATCTACCCTCTTGCGAGTGAAGACCGCTTTTGTGTGATCACGGGGAGGGCGTGAGCGCGGCGGTAATGCGGTTCGGGCTGACTCGCAGCAAGCCGAGCACCTGCCAGCGCCCGAGTTCGGCGAAGGCGCACTCGGCAGGGCGCGGAGCCTGGTGAGGGCAGAGTTGGCCTGATTGTCCCTGGATGTCCTCACGGCCGAGTCCGCGCCAGAGCCGGTCTACGTGGCCGACGTGCGCGGCACCCAATAGCGGAGGCTGCTCGGCCAGTGAGGTTCCCCCGGCGTGCGGGAGGTGCTGATCGGCTGGTCAGGAACGGGCCTGAAGGACGGTCTCGGGAACAGCCAACCGGCGAGGTCTGCACCGGCCACGCTGGAAGGGGCCTTCTCTGGAGCGACCCGCGGGAGACCCGGCACGCGTACGAAGAGTCTGTGAGAGGCCGACAATCTCGGTGACCCCGCTTCTTGTCACCAGTGGTGGCCAGCCGGTGGCCGGACGCCTTTGGACGACGTAATACGAGGTAGCACAGGTCAAGCAGTCGCACATGCTCTGATCAGGCAGAACGTCACTCAGCAGCACGACCAGGCACTACGCAGCACGAACCCTCACGGTCTCGTAATGCGTAGGTCTCGGGTTCGAATCCCGAAGGCGGCTCTGTGGTGAACCCCAGGTCACGCCCTTGACCTGGGGTTTCTTCTTTTTGTTGACCTTAGGGTTCGGGCTAATCGGACACGCGTGGTCTACGCATCGCAATGCGTAGGTCTGAGGTTGACAGTCAGTCGTCATTCCGATCTTCCAGGCTGTGAGCTGGCCTTTTTCCCCTGGCTGTCTATTCGCCTCGGTCTGTTCGGATCGGCGTGGTGGCCATTTGGTGGCCAAGCGTGCAGATCGGCTCCCAGCCAGCCGCGTAGCTGGAGGTCCACAGGGGAACGGCTGTTGTGGCATCTGGACAATCGCGCGTTCAACCCGCTCCTTGTTCGCCAGCGACTCTCCCTACGGGTTCAGCGGCGGTGTGTGGAGCGCCGATGTCGAGCACGGCATGGAGAGAGATCGCCCATCAGCTTGAGACCGGCGGTGTCGGAGTCAATGCCGCACCTCCCGTCTTTGACTCCTGCCTGGCTGCTGTAATGGACTGGTGGACTGACGCGCGTGGCACCAGTTCATCGACGACGGCAGCCTGCTCGGTTTCGGCCACGACCCCGTGTCACCGCTTGCGGAACGCTGCGGCGACACCGTCCGGCTCACTGTCAACGCCGAGCAGAGCGACAGTCCGGTGATCGAGCTGTCCGTCGCCGAGCTCCGCAACCTGCTCACCGGTGCCGAGCGCGACCTGGCCGACTACTTCGCGCTGGCAGCCGATTGGCCTCCAGCCACCTGCCTGGCCACTGCACTCCCGTCACACCCGCCCTCGCCCGCGGTTGTCGACCTTCCCGCGCCGGCCATACCGCCGGAGGCGTAGGACGGCGGGCGGCCTTGTCGGCCAAGGCGGGGCCCTGGTCCGTCATGGCGTGCGGCTCTGTAAGCATGTTCGCGTGTACCTGACTGGGCACTTCAACGTCCCCGCTCCCGCTGAGGGACCAGGCCAGGACGCAGGCCGACCGGCTGAACATGCTGATCATCCGCCACGAGGACACCCGGCCCAACAGCGACAGTGCCGGAAGCAAGGAAGCACGATGAGCCGCACGCCCCGCGACCGCGAGGCTGAACGCACTGCCATCCGAGCCGCCACAGGCCTGCTGCTGGCCGGCACCCCGCTGCACTAGGGTCGGGTCGAAGGAGTCGACGTGGTCCAGGACCACGGTTCCGCCGCCGTTGAGGATTCGGCCGAGGGCGGCCATGTCGGCCTGGCTGACATGGCGGCCGGCGCCGGTTGACATTGGTCGACAGGAAGAGCGAGAGGTGCACCTCATCTCCCTCGGCGTAGCAACGCAGCTGGAAGTTGGCGAGCTGACGGTGCCGGATGGTCTCCAGCAGCCGGTTCGAGGTCATCAGCTGGGTGATCAGGTCCGGGTCGGTGAGGTGTCCGCGAGCGAACGCGGTGCCCACGGGCCCCGGCCCGCCCCAGCCGAGCGCCTTCTCGATACCTGTGACGAGCCGGTGCCCCGAAGCGTGCCTTCAGGCCGACAGCAACGGCTTCACCGCGCGCGACACTTCCGCCAGGAGCGACTCGACCTCAGCTCCCCAGCGGGAGCTGACCACCAGTTGCCGTGCGGGATCGACCCACAGCAGGTGGCCGCCACCGTTGCCCCGCGCGCACCGCCCGGAAGAGGGAGCCTCGGGCCACACCGTGAGGTGGTCGTTCAGCCACCACGAAAGCCCGTAGTTGGGCTTTACCGGGCAGGGCCGCCACATTTCCTCGATCCACCGGGCGGAGAGCAGCTGGCGCTCGCTCCACTGCCCGCTCTGCAGGCAGAGCTGCCCGATCCGTGCCAGATCGAGGGCGCTGACCCAGAGTCCGCCGCCCCAGTGCGCGCCACCGGACACCACGGAGACCCGTCGGTCATCGAGCTCGACCGCGGAGTCGACATAGCCGTGCCAGGACCAGCTGGACGAGGACCCGATCGGCTCCATGATCCGCTCGTGCAGTACCTCGGGAAGCGGCTGACGGAACAAAACGGTGAGCGCGAGGGCAGTCAGGTTCACCCGGACGTCGTTGTAGGCCCAGCCCGATCCAGGCGTGCCTCCGGCTGACTCGGTCCCCTCCCGGCTGCTCTGGGCGTCAATCCAGGTGGGCTTGCCCCAAAGCTCGCCCTCCCACATGCTGGTCTGGTCCAGAAGGTGCCGCCAGGTGATCTTCCGGCCGTGTGGGTCGCCGAACTGCGGAAGATCGACCGACCGGCAGACCGGCTCGTCCAGCCGGAGCAGTCCGTCGTCGAAGGCGAGGCCTGCCACCAGTGACAGGACGCTCTTCGTGGCACTGTAGGCCATCTCTTCCCGCTCCGGTTGTCCCCAGGAGGCGAGTACCACGCCCCGCCGGACGACAACCCCGCTCGCCCCCTGTCCGTCGAGCAGAGGCCCCGCCACCTCCCGATGCGAGACGTCGGAGACTTGGGAGGCCAGGTAAGACGCCATGTCATGCACACCCGGGACTGGGCGATCACCCTGAGCCTTCGCCGCGTGCGCGAGCCGGGCGGTGTCCACTCCCCACCACGGGTCGCCGAGGTTAACGCCCCCGTCCAGACGCTCTCCAGCGCTTGCCATTAATCCATCCCTTACTCATTTGCGGATAGTCGAGATCACTCCTACTCCAGGAACACCCTGACTGTCACCGGCGGAGCGGTTAGGTAGGGCCGACTCTGGAGGTCAAAACGGCCAAACGGGGCGTGACCGGTATTCCTGACCATCGAACTTCCACGGGTGGTACACCGTTTCCTGAGGTTCCACCCTGTGCGTGGACAGCATGTGGCCATGCTGCGGGGATGAGGTCTTGCGCCGTCAGGGTGCCCGGGTTTCGACTGGTGTGACGTAGCCGTAGACGGGGGCGGTCGTACTCGATCTCGATGAAGCGGAAGACATCGGCGCGGGCCCCTTCGTGGGATTCCAGATGGTGGTCCCGATCGCCGCTTTCGGCAGTCCGAAAAAGCTCTCAGCAGCGGCGCTATTTTAACATGAGCCCGTTCTGCGCATGCTCTGCCGCAGCCCCAACTCCCGTATGGCAGCGCGGTATTCGCGGGAGGTGCATTCGGTGGACTCAACCGGTTGTCGCAACACCTTGATCACGGAGATGTTGCGTGGGAACATCCGATGGTTGGATCACGACATTGACGGGGCGTCCGGCGATGAGGTGCGCGCGGTGAAGCCGTTGCGGTCGGCCTGAAGGCATGCTTCGGGGCCTCTTGTCCTCAGCGGACAAGGGGCCCCGGGTGGGCACAGCTACCAGCTGATGTCGAGCATGGCCCACAGAGCCTCGCGGAACTCCTCGTCGGAAAGCATGGCCCGAGTCGCCACTGCCGCCTCCGCGTCGGAACCCACTTGGACCCTGAGGACGGTCGGGTCGCGGTGCTCGACCAGCCCGCAGACTGCGTCGGCCACATCCCAAGTGCTCGGGCCGCCTCGGACCGTCGGGCGTCCACGGTCCGCGAAGACCTGGCCCCACAACGGCTTGTAGTGACCGAGCGGCCCCGCAGGAGCCGGTGCAGACGCGGACTCCGCATCCACATCACCCGGCTCGACTAGGACGACGCCGACCCCGAAGTGCCGCAACTCTTGCCAGGCAGCCTCGGACCATGCCTCGAGCGCGGCCTTCGAGGCCGCGTAGATTCCCGCGAGGGGCGTCACGAGGCGTCCACTGACCGAGCTCATCTGGACGATCAGCCCGGACCGCTGGACTCGGAAGATCGGGGCGGCTGCTTGCAGCATGCGCAGCGGGCCCACCACATTGACATCCAGGATCTCCCCGGCACGCTCGGGCTTCACCAACTCTACCGGCCCGAACTCGACCAGAGCCGCGTTGTTGACAAGGACGTTGAGCTGCCCAGTCTCACGGATCACCCGGTCGATGCCTGCCTGGACCGACTCCATCCGGGTGACGTCCAGTTCGAGGATGCGACAGCAGTCCTCCAACCGCTCCCGGGCCGGGGCGTTCCGGCCGTAGGGATCGCGCATGGCGGCGTAGACGGTATGTCCCTGCTCACCGAGACGCCGGACCGTCGCAGAGCCGATCTGGCCCGCTGCTCCGGAGACCAGACAGACCAGTCGATCCCTGGTCATCCGATCGCCTCCTGCAAGCTGCTCTTCCGGGGCAGCTGGGCGAGCCCGCCGCTGCCCAGCCGGATCCGGTCCTCACTGATCATGACCCGGGCAGACAGCACGTCCCGGATCTGGCGACTCAGGCTCCGCTTGCTCGCCGACGGTTCCCGGTAGGCGTCCACCCCGATGACCTGGAAGGAGTCCAGTACGCTTTCGTTCGCCCGGGCGGCTGCCGTGAGGCGTAGCGCGTTGGAGCGACGCACCATGGCATCGCTCGCGGCGCCCTGCAACTGCTCGTACCCGGCAGCGATCGAACGGACCTGCTCGGCCAGTTCGTCGATGGAGTCCGACGCCCGCCCCAGCCGCATCGTCTTGGCCGTGAGGACGTCCGGTGCGGTCCGGCCCTGCTGCCTCCGGAGGGCGTCCTGGGCGATGACGAAGGCGGACTCGGCGATGCCCAGCCAGCACGCGGCCCAGCCGAGGTTCGACAGCGGCATGATGACCCGGGCCGAGACCTCGCCGAACGACTCCTCCAGGATGCGGTCTCGGTGCGTTCGCGCCTGGACCCGGCCGCCTCCGCTGCCCGTACCCCGCATGCCGAGCGCCTTCCATTCGCGCCACTGCGACACGATCAGTTCGTCGCGGCGCACCAGCACAAGGGCCTGTTCTGTGACGGCATCGTCGGCCGAGCGACGGGCTACCACCAGGCCGGCGTCGGCATGCTGGAGGTAGGAGGAGACCGAGACGTTCTTGTCAATGGTGATGGCGCCGCTGCCGTCCGCCTTCTCTCGGCAGTGAGCCCGGCCCTCGCGAGGGCTGGCGGCTCCGGTCTCCGACATCAGGCTCGCCACCAGCGGCTGGGCATCCCACGCGGAGTCGAGAAACTCCTGCACCGCTGGGCTGGCTTTTGGCTGGCGTGCGACCGCCTGGATCTGGCCCTGGTGCATGGCCCAGATCATGCCGGTGGAGGCGCATGCCTGGCCCAGAGCGTGGGCCACCGCCACAATCTGCGGCGCGGTCCACAGCCCCTGGCCGGGGACCGGCTGCGGGGCGAGCAGCCGGTACCACTTCAGTGCGGCGATGGCCTCCGCCGGGAAGCGACCATCGGCGTCCACGTCCACGGCATGGGCACGTGCCACCTCCACGGCCGCAGAGACCCGTTCACGCAACGTCAGGGCATCTGGGCTATCCAACAGGTCGTCAGTCATGGTGCCTTCCGTACGCCGGTGCTGTCGGCGGGCACGGACTGTAGCCCACCGGAGAATTCGAGTAGGCCGGGCCGCGCCAGGAGGGGTGGCCCGGCAGGTGATCAGCCGCCGAACTCCATGAGTCGTTTCCCCAACTGAGGGCCGGATTCAGCCAGCTTGTCCGGGTCCAACATGCGCAGGTGCGGGGCGATCGTCGCGATCGTCGCCGCCTCTCCCTCGAACAGGCTCTCCCAGTACCGCTCATCGACGGTCGAGGCGCGGTCCGATGCGAGGAAGTGGGTGAGACCGCAGCCCAGTCGAGGGTGTGTGTCGGTGATCGCGTCACCGATGCTCGGCAGCCCGCCGAGGTCCACGTCGGCGGCGTCGAACATCACCACGTGCTCGACCTCATAGCCCCTGTCCTGGAGCTCCGCCGCGACGTTCGGGGCCAGCGTCGCGCCGACGGACCAGCCGACCACCAGGATCGGGCCCAGCACGTCGATGCTCTCCACCGCGGAGACGAACTCGTCCAGCACGGCGGCCAGATCGGCGGATCGCCCGTCCGCCTCCAGAATCTGTGACAGCACGCCGTGGACCGGCATGTGCTTCGGGATATACGGCAGCAGCTGGACGAAGCTCCACGCCGTGCCGCTGAGCGGCGGCAGACAGACGACCGTCGGTTCTCCGCCGGCGGTGCGCAAGGGGACAGCGGGCTCCCGCACGAACGCCGGGCGCCCGAGTCGCTCGGCGAAGGTCCGCGGGGTGGGAGCGCGGAAGACCTCGGCGGTCTCCAGCGTGACGCCGAACATGTCCTGGAACCGCAACACCATTTGTACCGCGAGCAGAGAATGCCCGCCCAGCTCGAAGAAGTTGGAGTCGCGGCCGATGTCGTCGCGCCCCAGCAGGTCGCGAAAGACCCCGCGGATAAGCTGCTCGTGGGACGAACCGCCGTCGAGGTCGACCACCTGCGCCGGCTTGGTCGTGTCGCCGAGGCGCCGACGGTCCAGTTTGCCACTCGCAGACATCGGGAGGCTGGCCAACCTGGTGTAGACGGAGGGGATCATGTACTCAGGCAGCATCTCGGAGAGTTGCTTGCGCAACTCCGCCGTATCCGGCACGGTTTCGCCTGCGGGAATGATGCCGGCGATCAGCCGGTCACCGGTCTCCGGGTCGACGCCCACGACCGCGTCGGCGACGCCCTGGCACTCTGCCAACCGCTTCTCGATCTCCTCCAACTCGACTCGAAACCCGCGCACCTTGACCTGGGTGTCGAGCCGGCCGAGGAAGCGCAGCCTCCCTTCAGCGTCCCAGCGCCCGGCGTCCCCGGTGCGGTAGACGCGGTACCCATCCGCTGCGATCCGGTCGAGCGGGAAGCGGCTGGCGCTGAGCTCCGGCTGTCCGACGTAGCCTTGGGCCACCTGGGGACCAGAGAGGAAGATCTCGCCGGGCACGTTGACCGGGCAAGGGCGGTAGGACGCGTCCAGGATGTAGGCGCGGTTGAGGCCGAACGGGGTCCCGATGCAGGAGGTCGATTCGACCTTGGCCGCGTCGCACTTTCCGTCCCTGTCGGACGTCTGCACAGTGCAGTAAACCGTGGCCTCGGTCGGACCGTAGAAGTTCCAGTACTCAAGCCCACGCGCGTCCAGATAGTCGGTGAACTCACTGGGCAGCGGCTCGCCGCCGAGCATCAGCTTCGTACCGGCCGCCACCTCGACTCCTGCGTCGCGCAGGGACTTCCACACCGTAGGAGTGCCGCCGACATAGGTGATCCGGGGGGTCACCGCCAGCGCCCGCCCCACCGCTGTGGGGCTGGTGGCGCCCTCCTCGACCAGGTGGACCGAGGCGCCGGCCAACAGCGGAACGAGGTACTCCAGCAGGGAGATGTCGAACGAGGTGGTGGTCAAACTGAGGAAGACGTCCTCCGGACTGATCCCGAGGAGCTCGACAGCCGCCTCACAGAAGGTGGACAGCGCTGTGCGGGCGACGGCCACACCCTTCGGCTCGCCCGTGGAACCCGAGGTGTACATGATGTACGCGGTCATGCCGGTTTCGGCCTCCGGACGCGTGGCCGTCTCGGCCCCTCCGCCACGTAGGCAGGCGGTACTCACTGTGCGGATGCCCGCTGGTACTTCGGTGTCCGCGTCCGTCACCAAGAGGGCGGCGTCGGCATTGTCGAGGATGAACGCGACCCGCTGAACTGGGTGCGCGGCATCGATCGGAAGGAACACCGCGCCCAGCTTCCACACGCCTAGGACGGTGGTCAGGAAGCCGACGTCGCGCGGCAGCCGGACCGCGACCACGTCACCACGTCCGATGCCCTCGACAGCCATGGCGTCGGCGAACAGATCTGCCCGCCGGTCCAGTTCACGGAAGGTCAGGACTTCCTCGCCGGACCGGGCGGCGATCCGGTCGGGCCAGGTCTCGACCGAACGGCGGAACCGCGCCATGACGTCCGGGACCGGCCGGGCGGCCGCATCGACGGTGCCCAGTCCGGAGAACTTCCGCACCTGGCTCTTCTCCTGCTCGGTGGCGAGGTCGAGTTCCGCCACCCTCACCGACGGCGTCTCGGCCGCCTGAAGCAGGACCTGGCTGATGTGGGACACAAGGGTGAGCATCGTGCTCTGATCGAAGCGGGCCGTGTCGTACTGAAGCCGCAGCCGCAACCCGTCAACCTCGGGTACGAAGGTGGTCGTCAAGTCGTACCGCGCACCGTTCAACTCGACTGGGATCTGCTCTCCCGGCTGCAGGCCGTCCAGATCGAATGACAGGTCCGGCAGGTTGGACACGGCAAGCGATACCTGGAAGATCGGAGAGATGGTGCCGTGCCGCTGCACCGATAGGCCCTGGAGGACCTGGTCGAACGGGAGCTCCTGGTGCGTCATCGCCGCCAGGCTGGACCGGCGGGTGGACTTGAGCAGGTCCAGGAAGGAGGCGTCGTCGTCAACGGTTACCCGGACCGAGATCAGATTCAGGAACAGACCGACGGTGGACTCGAACTGCGGCCGGGTCCGTCCGGCAACCGGTGTGCCCAGGACAACGTCCCGCTGATCGGAGTATCGGGTGAGCACGACCGACAGCGCCGCCGCGAGCACCATGTACAGCGTGCAGCGGGCCGTGGACGCGAGTTGCCGCGCCGCGTCGTTGACCTCGCTCGGCAGCATGAGGTTGAGGACGGCACCGGTCATGTCGCGGCGCTCCAGACGCGGCCTGTCCCAGGGCAATACGGTCTCGGCTGGAGCCCCCTCCAGGTAGCCGCGCCAAAACTCGACTTCCTCCCGGATCCGGTCGTCGTCGAGGTACGCCCGCTGCCACGCGGCGAACTCGGGGTACTGGACCGTTACCTCCCGGGGATCCTCATTCGTCGCGCCGACCTCGCGGTTATAGAAGAGAGCGATCTCCTCGATGACGTTGGTGAGGGACCATCCGTCCACCGTGATGTGGTGTCCGACCACGGCCTGCTGGGCGTCCGTTCGACCTGAGCTCCGAACCCCCAGTGCGCACCTACCTGCTGCGCTGGGGCCCGACGTTGCACGCGCTGGCGGACACGAGCACCGGCCTGACCCACATCGGGGCCCGCGAGTACGACCCGCTGACGGGCCGCTTCATCAGCGCCGACCCGCTGCTCGAAGCCGACAAGTCGCAGACCCTGAACGGCTACACCTACGCCGCCAACAACCCGGTCTCCTTCTCCGACCCGAGCGGCGAGATGCTCATGGAGTGCTTCACTGGCGAGATCAAGTGCCAGGGCGGCAAACCGGTCTTCGACAGCAAGGATCCGGCGCCCGCCTCCGGCTCCAAGGGCGGCACGGGCAAGGGCGGCAAGACGGTCGTCCGTAACGGCGGCAACAGCAACGTCGGTTCAGCCTGCGGCATGACCTTCCACCTGTCCGGCCACAATGCCGCCGTCTGCCAGTCCGGCTACGCGGCTCAGGTATGGGCCATGGAGAACAAGGTCGAGGGCTACGTGACCGTCGACATCGGCAAGGGCGGCACGACGGCCAACACCGTCCCCGGCGCGAGCGGTAACAACACCGGCAACGACGGGGCCGCCGACGTCATCCTGTGGACGAAGGACACGGTGTACATCTGGGAGGTCAAGCCGGGGAACGCCTACGGTATGAAGGATGGGCCTGATGATCTGACCAGGTACGTCACAGGCATGGTGGGCTACCTGAACGCCGTGGGCGACGATCGCACCGTGGAACGCGGCCAAGGACTACTGTCCGGCCGGGCCGCGTCCAATCAGGGCATCGTCAACGTCTGGTCCAAGGCCGCGTTCCCGGGCATGCGCTTCTACGGCCGCAACACACGCAAGAACCCCACGCCCAGCCCCAGCCCCGTCCCCAAGCCCGGCGCGAGCACCCAGGCCCCGATCGAGGAACCCGCACCGGGGACCGTCGACGCCCCGGCCCTGGAACCCGTGCCGGGCCCGACCGGGGTGGCCTCCGCCGACGGTGCGGCGGGAGGCTTCCAGGTCTCCCCGGACGCACAGAAGGCCGGCGCGGGAGCGCTCGTCTTCACCGGCGTCCTGTTCACGGTCGGCTTCATCTTCAACGGTCTGACAGGCGGGGCTTTCGCCTAGCCGGGCGCCAAGTAGGGTCAGGGAACGTTGTGAGAAGGAAAGGACCGAGATGGAAGACGAAGAATCCACCATGGACGTGACCATCTGGGCCACGCTCGACGAGCAGGCGGCCGCGCCGCGCGGGGACCTCGTCGTCCACTGGTTCCGCACTGCGATGGACTTCTTCTTCTCCGCTGAGGCGAAGGAACTGAGCGACTCGTACGCAGTCGTCACGGAGTCCTACAGCGGTGGGCGGAAGGTCAAGCTCAGGGATGTCCGGAAGAACTGGCTGGCGCTTGCTGACGAGCTGCGCTTGCAGCCGTTCTACGCATGTGTCGGCTTTCACGAGCCCCTTGTCGACGAGGAGGAGTGGATCGACGAATTCGGCCGCATCGGCAGTCAGCACGAGGGCCTCGGTGATACCCACACCGGGCTGTCCGGGGCTCTCCTGGCGGGCGAACGGATTGGCGACCCTGAGTTCTGCGCGCGTCTTGTCGATTTCGTGGCCACCGCCCTCGACGGCGCCAATCCGGTCTTCGTGCGCATCGACCACCTGAACTTCCACGACACCCCTGACCTGGAGGCGGTTCTGCGACGGCAGCACCATAAATACCTGCGCGAGTCCCGCACCTACCTCCGCGGCTATTCCTGGGTCACCGGCGTGCCGTCCGAGCTCGCAGCCCGGCTGGGCGGCGCGCAACGCCTCGCGGACGTCGGCGCCTTCCATGCCGTACGGGAACT